>NZ_JACFYV010000059.1:0-34648 GCF_016759955.1 Burkholderia sp. KCJ3K979 | reverse complement strand
CCCTCCCGCGCCCCTCCTCGGTTCTGCTGAACGTTCCGCCCTGTGGCGCAGGCACGTGCCTGCGCGTTCACGCCGTTCGTTTCACCCGACCTGATTCACGCGTTCACCCGCCTGCCCGCATCGCGCGGGCGACGCCGCCCTGCGCCCCGTTTGCGCAGCGCGCCGCGCCGCCTGCTGCGGCGATGCCCGCACGCGGGTGCGACGCAC
Source organism: Burkholderia sp. KCJ3K979 (assembly GCF_016759955.1). NCBI lineage: Bacteria > Pseudomonadati > Pseudomonadota > Betaproteobacteria > Burkholderiales > Burkholderiaceae > Burkholderia > Burkholderia sp. KCJ3K979. The sequence continues at coordinate 34,441 of NZ_JACFYV010000059.1, read as the reverse complement.
GTTGACGGCCGCAGGCCCGTACCGGCCCCGCCGCTCGACGAACCGAGGAGTTCACACCATGTCGACCACCGTCGATCGGGCCATCTCGCCCGCCCGTTCCGCCAGCGCCGGTTACCGGACGCTCTGGCGCTGGCACTTCTACGCCGGCCTGTTCGTGATGCCGTTCCTCGTGATCCTCGCGATCACCGGCACGCTCTATTGCTTCCAGCCGCAGATCGAGCCGCTGCTGTATCCGCACCGGCTGGTCGTCGAACCGCGCACGACGCCGCGGCTCGATGCCGACACGCTGCTCGCCCGCGCCCGCACCGCGATGCCGGCCGACGCCACGCCGGTTTCCGTGCAGGTCTCCACCGCGCCGGACCGTAGCGCCGAGTATGGTTTCCGGCTGCGCGACGGCAGCCGCGAGAGCGTGTACGTGAACCCGTACGACGGCAGCGTGCTCGGCACGCTGAGCGTCGAAAACCGCTTCATGCAGGTCGACCGGATGCTGCATCGCAAGCTGCTGCTCGGCAAGACCGGCGAGTTGCTCATGGAGCTCGCCGCCTGCTGGACCTTCGTGATGATCGGCACCGGCATCGCACTGTGGTGGCCGCGCGGCGCGGCACGCGTCGGGCGCGCGCTGCGGCCCGACCTGTCGCTGCACGGCCGGCCGCTGTGGAAGAGCCTTCATGCGACGGCCGGCATCTGGCTCGCGGCCGGCACGATCGCGTTCATCCTGACCGGGCTGCCGTGGTCGGGCTCGTGGGGCAAGAACTTCAAGGCGCTCGCCGCGACCGTGAACCTCGGCGCGCCGGAAGGCGCGTGGGGCGGTGCGTCGATGCGCTCGACGCGCCCCGGTGCCGCCGCGACGGCTGGGCATGCCCCTGCGCAGGCCGCCGCGCCGTCCGGCCATCATCACGATTCCGGCGAATCGATGCCGGGCATGGTGATGGACGACCTGCCGTTGCCGCAAACGCCGTGGGCGGTCGGCAACGTGCCCGTGCCGCATTCGCCGGCCGCGCCCGCGCCCACACCCGTGCCGCTGCCGCTGGCCCGCGCGATCGCGATCGTCGCCGGGCTCGGCGTGACGAGCGGCTACACGCTCGCGCTGCCGTCCGGCGCGGACGGCGTGTTCACCGCGTCGTACTTCCCGGCCGACCCGAAGGCCGAACGCACGATCTACGTCGACCAGTACAGCGGCGCGGTCTTGAAGGACATCCGCTATGGCGACTACGGCGCGGTATCGAAAGCGGTGTCGTACGGCACGTCGCTGCACATGGGCCGCTATTTCGGGCTCGCGAACCAGATCATTTGCGCGGTGCTGTCGCTCGGGCTGGCCGCGATGGCCGTCACGGGCACCGTGATGTGGTGGAAGCGCCGCCCGGCCGGGACGCTGGGCGCACCGTCGCGCGAACGCGGCACGCCGCCGATGCGCGGCTGGCTCGCCGGGCTCGTGCTGCTCGGCCTCGTCTTCCCGTTGATGGGGCTGACGATCGTCGCGGTCTGGTTGCTCGACCGGCTGCTGTTCGGCCGCGCGGCGCGCGCCGCGGCGTGACCGACGCAAGCGCTTCCCCCATTCGAAGGACACCAAAACGATGAAGTTCAGATTGATGCTGCCCGCCGCCGTGCTCGCGGCGCTGTCGCCCGCCGGGCAGGCACAAACACAGGAACGCAGTGTCGACGGCGCCGGCGCCACGCTCGCGCCGATTCGCGTCGACGCGCGGAAGGCGCCCGCCCTGACGCAACCGCTCGACACGGGTAGCCATCTCGGGCTGTCGCCGCTCGAAACGCCCGCGAGCGTCGAGCAGATCAACCGCGCGACACTCGACACGCGCGGCGACAGTTCGATCATCGACGCCGTGAGCCGCGCCGCCGGCATCAGCGCGTCGCCGCATCCCGGCAACGGCAACTCGGAGCTCGCCGCGCGCGGCTTCGTCGGCGCGTCGTCGGTCACGCAGCTGTACGACGGCGTGCGCCCGTACGGCGCGATCGGCGTCACGTTCCCGTTCGACACGTGGTCGGTCGACCATATCGACGTGCTGCGCGGCCCCGCGTCGGTGATCTACGGCGAAGGCGCGATCGGCGGCGTGGTCAACATCGTGCCGAAGAAGCCGACGCGCACGCCGATCCGCAACGAACTGCAAGTCGGCGGCGGCACCGAAGGCACGGCACGCGCCGCGTTCGGCAGCGGCGGCGCGATCAACGACAAGCTGTCGTACCGCTTCGACATCAGCGGCAACCGATCGTCGAACTGGGTCGATCGCGGCGATTCGCGCAACCTGTCGGTGTCCGGCGCGCTGCGCTACGACGTGACGCCCGACCTGTACGTGACGGCGTCGTATGCGCAGGGCTTCATGCATCCGATGCAGTATTTCGGCGTGCCGCTCGTCAACGGTGCGCGTGAACGCGCGCTCGACAAGAAGAACTACAACGTCGGCGACGCCGACATCGCGTTCCGCGACAGTTGGGCCACCGTGTCGGCGAACTGGCAGCCGAGCGACAGCCTGAACGTGACGAGCACGCTGTACCGGATGAAGAGCAACCGTCACTGGAAGGATGCGGAGTACTACACGTACCTGCCGTCGAGCGCGCAAGTGCGGCGCAGCAGCTATACGGAAATCTTTCACGACCAGGAACAATACGGCAACGTGACGACGGCCACCGTCAGCAGCGCGCTGCTCGGCATGCGCAACACGTTTTCGGCGGGCGTCGAGTTCAACCACACGACGTTCCAGCACGACAACAATTCGCCGTATGCGGGCACGTCGACGGTCGATCCGTTCAACTTCGATCCGGGCAGTTTCATCAATACGACCGGCACGTTTCCGAAGTACCGCAGCCAGTCGAACCAGTACGCGCTGTTCGCGGAGAACCGGCTGGAGATCACGCCGCGCTGGTCGGTGATCGGCGGGCTGCGCTACGACCATGCGAGCGTGAACCGCGACGATCTCGTGAACGGCGGCGCGTTCACGAAGGTGTTCGCGAACACCGGTTGGCGCATCGGCACCGTGTACGACGTGCGGCCCGGCGTCGCCGTGTACGGCCAGTATTCGGTCGCGGCCGATCCGGTCAGCTCGCTGCTGTCGCTCAATGCGTCGAAGGCGAACTTCACGCTCGCGACCGGCCGGCAGATCGAGATCGGCGTGAAGCAGTCGTTCCTCGACGGCAAGGCCGAATGGACGCTCGCCGCGTACCGGATCGTAAAGAGCAACCTGCTGACGGCCGACCCGGTGAACCCGAACCAGTCGATCCAGGTCGGCCAGCAGTCGTCGCGCGGGCTGGAGGCGACGGTCGGCGCGGAGATCGCGAAGGACTGGCGCGTCGATGCGAACGTGTCGATCCTGCGCGCGAAATACGACGATTTCCAGCAGTCGTCCGGCGGCACGACCGTGTCGCGTGCGGGCAATGTGCCGGTGTCGGTGCCGCAGCGGCTCGCGAACCTGTGGGTAAGCTGGCGCTTCGCGCCGGACTGGACCGGCATCGCGGGCGTCAAGTACGTGGGCAAGCGGTTCGCCGATACCGCGAACCAGCTCGTGATGCCGTCGTACACGACCGTCGACCTCGGCCTCGCGTGGAAGCCGCGCAAGGACACGACGATCACCGCCCGCGCGTACAACGTGTTCAACCGCCGCTACGTGCAATCCGCGTACTACAACGAGACGCAGTACCTGCTCGGCAACGACCGGCGCATCGAGGTGCTGGCGAACTACCGGTTCTGAGCGTGCAGGCCGCCGCGCAACGTGCCAGGCGGCACACGGGCGCGGCGGCGTGCCGGTCAGCCTTCGGCATCGCCGGCGCGCGTCGATGCATCATGCACGCGTGCCCGCCGCGCGCCCCGCCATCCACTTCCGGTAGCGCCGCGTCTGGCACTGCGCGGCCAGTTGCTGCCGCACCAGCGCGCGCAGCGGCGACACCTGCGGATGCGTGCGGCGCCCTTCGCTCAATCGCGTGAGCTGGAACTTGACGACGGCCATGTTCGCCAGCGCGCCCAGCGCCTTGTTCTTCCAGCGGATCGGCTGCAGCACCGGCGCGCTGTCCTTGCCGGCGCGCCAGTCGCGCGGCAGGTTCGGGTCGATCGACAGCGCGGTCGCGATGCCGACCATCGCCACACCGCTGTTCACCACCTGCTCGGCCACCGCACGACGGCGGATGCCGCCCGTGACCATCAGCGGCATCCGCGCGACGGCGGTGATGTCGCGCGCGAATTCGAGGAAATATGCTTCGCGCGCCAGCGTGCGGCCGTCGCGCGCCTCGCCCTGCATCGCCGGCACTTCATAGCTGCCGCCCGACAGTTCGACGAGATCGACGCCGAGCGGATTCAGCAGTTCGACCACCCGCTTCGCGTCGTCCGCGCTGAAACCGCCGCGCTGGAAATCGGCCGAGTTCAGCTTCACCGCGACGACGAATGCCGGCGACACCGCGGCGCGCACCGCCTTCACGATATCGAGCAGCAGGCGCGCGCGATTCTCGATGCTGCCACCCCATTGATCCTGGCGGCGGTTCGTCAGCGGCGACAGGAACTGGCTCAGCAGATAGCCGTGCGCCGCGTGCACCTGCACGCCGGTGAAGCCGCTTTGCTCCGCGAGCTGCGCGGCGCGCACGAAGCGCTGCTGCACGTCCGCGATGTCGGCGGCCGTCATCTCCTTCGGCACCGGGAACTGCTTCGACAGCGCGCCGAGCGCGAGCGGCACGGCCGACGGCGCGAGCGTCGTCTGGCCGAGCGCCGCCTGCATCTGGCGCCCCGGGTGATTGATCTGCATCCACACGTGCGCGCCGTTCGAGCGCGCGATCTGCGCCCAGCGGCGGAAACGGTCGAGATGCGCGTCGTTTTCGAGCACGACGCCGTTCGGCCCCGTCATCGCGCGGCCGTCCACCATCACGTTGCCGGTCAGGATCAGCCCGGCCTGACCGTCGGCCCACGCCTGGTACAGGCGCAGCAACGCGTCGGACGGCGCGTGGTCCGCATCGGCCATGTTTTCTTCCATCGCGGCCTTGGCCAGACGGTTCGGAATTACCGCCCCGTTGGGCAGTGTGAGGGGCGCAAACAGATTCATGGTGCAGATCCTCGATTGACGATGGCCCACGATAACTTTAAAGTCAACTTTAAGGTCAAGCCCTTTTTGGAGCCCATCATGAAAATCGGCGAACTGGCGAAGGCGAGCGGCCTCGCGGCGTCGCGCATCCGCTTCTACGAAGCGAGCGGCCTGCTCGAACCGGCCCGCCGGCAGGCGAACGGCTATCGGGAATACGGGCCGGAAGCGTTGACGCGGCTCGCGATCATCGACCGCGCGCAGTGCGCGGGCTTCTCGCTCGACGAGATCCGCGCGGTGTTGCCGCCCGATCTCGGCGCATGGCCGCACGACGAACTGCTGGTCGCGCTGCGGCACAAGGTCGACGAAATCGCGCTGCTCGAACGGCGTCTCGCGCAGAACCGGCAGCATCTGGAAACACTGATCGACGAGATCGAGAACAAGCCGGCGGGCGAGGATTGCGCGGGCGCCGCGCAACGGATGCTCGACCGGCTGTGCGAGCAGGCCGCCGAGCCGCTGGAGGCGACGCCCGTCGTGCGGCCGGCGCGCAAGCGGGCGTGATGGAGTGTGCTGCGGGATTGTGATGCGGGATTGCGCCGCGCCGGCCATCGATCGATGCGCGCTACGGCCTGAAACACGGTGCGGTGCAGTTGTCCGGATTTGCTTACGTCGCAGGTAATCGACGCGCGCCGCCCGCGCCGCGATCATGGCGCCATCGACTCTCGAACCGCATCACGCCCAGGAGCCCGCCATGACCGCCTACGCCATCGCCCACCTGCACGACGTCGAAATGTGCGACGACATCGTCGAATACCTCGAACGCATCGACGGTACGCTCGCGCCGTACGACGGCCATTTCGTGATTCACGGCGCCCGGCCGGAGGTACGCGAAGGCGCATGGCACGGCGATCTGATCGCGATCGCGTTTCCGGATCTCGACATGGCGCGCGCATGGTACGACTCGGATGCGTACCGGCAGATCCAGCCGCTGCGTGAACGGCACGCGAGCGGCCCGTTGATCCTGATCGACGGCGTCGACGAACGGCACAAGGCGACCGACATTCTGCGTTGATCGCCGACGCCCCGAGGCCGCCGCCGTCCTGACTTATTTCGCGTTGCGCTCCATCGGCTCGCCGACGACGAACCCGCCGCCCTGGAACCGCTGCGCGGGATCGTCGTATTCGGCCGTCGGCGCCGTCACCGGGAACAGCCCCGCGAACTGTTCGGAGCTGTCGCGCGGACGGAAGCCGAGGAAACCGACCTTCGTGTTGTCCCACCACTTCACCGGGTTGTCCGACGCGCCGTAGACGATCGCGTGGCCGACGCGGTTCGTCAGCAGCGAGCAGCGCACGAGCTCGATGAAATCGCGATAGCTGAGGAACGTGACGAGCATGCGCGGGTTCTTCGGCACCTCGAACGACGAGCCGATCCGCAGGCATACGGTTTCGATCCCGAAGCGGTCGAAGTAGTAGCGCGACAGCGATTCGCCGAAGCACTTCGTCACGCCGTACAGGCTGTCGGGGCGCAGCGGCGCATCGGCGTCGAGCACCTCGGTGACCGGATGGAAACCGATCGCATGGTTCGAGCTCGCGAACACGACGCGCTTCACGCCGTGCTTGCGCGCGGCTTCGTACAGGTTGTACGTGCCGGTGATGTTCGCGCCGACCAGATCGTCGAACGGCGCATCGACCGAAATGCCGCCGAGGTGAACGATCGCGTCCACGCCGTCGACGAGCTGCATCACGGCCGGCCGGTCGGCCAGGTCGACCACGCGGAGTTCTTCATGCGCGGCCGCGTCGCCGAGCGCCGCGATGTCGCTGACGCGCACGACGTCGGCCCAGTCGGCGAGCGCGCCGCGCAACTGGCGGCCGAGGTTGCCGGCCGCGCCCGTCAGCAGCAGGCGGCCGAACGGTTTGCGCGCGGCGGTGGATGAGGCGTTCATCGAATCTCCTTGATCTGACCTAAATCGGAAAACGTTTTCCAACTATACGCGTGCGCGGCATCGAGCGTCAATGGTCGAATCTGCTCGCAGCCATCCGCACTTTCCCGATATCGACGGGTGGCTGCACGCCGGCTTTTTCTGCCACAATCCGGCGTTATCGAACGAAAACGTTACCCTTCCGATGAAAAAAGTTTCCTCGACGATCCGCGACGTGGCCGCGGAAGCCGGCGTGTCGGTCGCGACGGTATCGAAGTACGTGAACGGCACGCAACGCTTCTCGCCGACCGTCGAGGCACGGCTCAAGGAGGCCATCGAGCGGCTCGGCTACCGATCGAATCCGCTTGCGCGCTCGATGATCACCGGCCGCACGCGCACCATCGGCCTCGTGATCCTCGACATCAGCAACCCCCACTTCACGAATGTCGTGAAAGGCGCGAACCGCGTCGCGCTGCAGCACGACTACACGCTGCTGCTCGTCGATACCGAGGAAAGCCAGGCGCGCGAACGTTCGCTGATCGAGGCGCTCGCGCAGCGCGTCGACGGGCTGATCGTCAGCACGCGGATGCCCGACGAGGAAGCCGGCTGGATGCTCGACCTCAACAAGCCGCTCGTGCTGCTGCGTCGCAGCCCCGGCCTGCCGATTCCGAGCGTCGGTATCGACAACCGGCTGTCGACCTACATGCTCGCGCGCCACCTGCTCAACCTCGGCCATACGCGCATCGCGTATCTCGGCTTCGGCACCGCGCGCGTGAACGACGAACGAATTCAGGGCGCGCGCGACTGCCTCGCCGAAGCGGGGCTCACGCTCGACGTGCACGACGCGCACGCGCCGACCGCCGAGGCCGGCGAGCGCGCGTGCTCGCGCGTGATGCTCGGGCCGCAGCGCCCGCAGGCCGTGATCTGCTACAACGACCTGATCGCGCTCGGCTTCATGAAGGAAGCCGCGTCGCTCGGCTTCCGGTTGCCGCAGGACGTGTCCGTCGCCGGCATCGACAACGTGCCGTACGGCGCATACGCGGCGCCCGCGCTGACGACCGTCGACATCCAGAGCGAGAACATGGGCGAACTCGCGATGCAGAAGCTGATCGATGCGCTCGCCGGGCGCACCGACGCGAGCTATTCGACGTTCGAACCGCGGCTGATCATGCGCGCGTCGACCGCATCGGCCGGCTGACGCGGTCGCGACGCGTCACGTCCCCAAACGCAAAAACGCCGCCCGAGGGCGGCGTTGTCGCTTGCCGATACGCGATCACGCATCGAGTTTCGCGGGCTTCATCTTCGGCGTGAGCACGTGCATCACGGCCAGCGCGATCAGGTAGGCCGACGCGCCGATCGCGAACAGCACCCAGTAGTGGCCGGTGCGCTGCAGCACCTGGCCGATCACTTCAGAGAACAGCACGCCGCCGATCGAGCCGGCCATCCCGCCGATGCCGACCACCGACGCGACCGCGCGGCGCGGAAACAGGTCGGATGCGGTCGTGAACAGGTTCGCCGACCAGCCCTGGTGCGCGGCGGCGGCGAGGCCGACGATCAGCACCGCGATCCACAGGCTCTGCACCTGCGATACGAACGCGATCGGCAGCACGCAACATGCGCAGATCAGCATCGCCGTCTTACGCGCCCGGTTCACGCTCCAGCCCGCACGCAGCAGCATCGACGACAGCCAGCCGCCGCCGATGCTGCCGACCGTCGTCAGTGCATAGATGCAGACGAGCGGCAAACCGATGTGCTGCATGTCCATCCCGCGCGATTCGTTGAGCCACTTCGGCAGCCAGAACAGGTAGAACCACCACACCGGATCGGTCAGGAACTTGCCGATCAGGAAGGCCCACGTCTCGCGCTTGCGGATCAGTTCGCCCCAGCGCGGCGCGCCGGCGTTCGCGTTCGCCGCGTCGAGCGCTTCGGCTTCGTCGCGCGGCTCGTCGTATTCCGCGGCGAGCGCGCGCGTGTCGGCCGTGCGATACATCACCAGCCATACCGCGAGCCACACGATGCCGATCGCGCCGATGATCACGAACGCCGCGCGCCAGCCGTAGGCCACCGCGATCGCGGGGATGATCGCCGGCGCGAACACCGCGCCGATGTTCGCGCCCGAGTTGAAGATGCCGGTGGCGAGCGCGCGTTCGCGGCGCGGGAACCATTCGGCCGTCGTCTTGATCGCGGCCGGGAAGTTGCCGCCCTCGCCGATCCCGAGCAGCGCACGCACGAACGCGAAGCCCGTCACCGAGCCGACCGCCGCATGCAGCATCGCGGCGATGCTCCATACCAGCATTGCCACCGCGTACGACACGCGCGTGCCGAGCCAGTCGACGATGCGCCCGAAGCCGAGCAGACCCAGCGCATAGAACGCCGAAAACGCCATCACGATGCGGCCGTACTGCACCTGGCTCCAGCCGATGTCGTGCTGGAGCATCGGCGCGAGCAGGCCGAGGATCTGCCGATCCATGTAGTTGATCACGGTCGCGAAGAACAGCAGCGCACACACGGTCCAGCGGTAGCGGCTGGCGGCCGCGCGCACCGCGCCGACGACGGCAGATTGCATGAATGTCTCCGATGCGCGGTCGCGCCCGTCGCGCCGCGCGGTATTCGTTGACCGGCGACCGGCGCCGGGGCGAACGGCCCACGCGCTGACGCACCGGCCCTTTTCGCCAACCTGTCTGGAAAACGTTTTTCAAAGGATAGGGCGTCTGCCGGTGCCGTGTCAGTCGGGGATTTCGATGAGTCATCTCAAATGAGTCGCGGTAAAAGAGACGACTGTTTCGCAAAGTGGTATTAACCGTTTTTCCCCTGTTTTTCCCGCTGCGGCGCGGCGCGCGCGCGGCAGCCGACACACATGTCCGATTCCAGCCAGAATCGACCGCGAGGATGGTTTACAGTCGTCCCATGCGCCTCGATCCCGACACCTGCTACGACGCCCTGCTTTCGCGGAACCGCCGCTTCGACGGCTGGTTCTTCGTCGGCGTCGCGACGACCGGGGTGTACTGCCGCCCGGTCTGCCCGGTGAAGCCGCCGAAAGCGCAAAACTGCAGCTACTACCCGACCGCCGCGGCCGCCGAGAAAGCCGGCTTCCGGCCCTGCATGCGCTGCCGCCCCGAACTCGCGCCCGGCCACGGGTTGCTCGACCTGTCCGGCAATCTCGCCGACGCGGCCGCGACGCTGATCGACGACGGTTTCCTGAATGCGCATTCCGTTGCCGCGCTCGCACGGCGCGTCGGCGTGACCGAACGCCATCTGCGCCGCATCTTCGGCGCGCAGTTCGGCGTGTCGCCGGTCGAGTTCGCGCAGACGCAGCGGCTGCTGATGGCCAAGCGGCTGCTGACCGATACCGCGCTGCCGGTGGCCGTCGTCGCGTCGACGGCCGGGTTCGGCAGCGTGCGGCGCTTCAACGACCTGTTCCGCCAGCGCTACGGCCTCAATCCGCTGCGGCTGCGCAAAGGGGCCGGTGCAGCGGCCGACGGCGACATGACCTTCCCGCTGCCGTACCGGCCGCCGTTCGCGTGGGCCGACCTGATGCGTTTTCTCGCGCAGCGCCAGATCGACGGCGTCGAGCGGATCGACGCGCGCGGTTATGCACGTATCGTCGAATTGCCGAATCGACACGACGGCGGCCGCGTCGCCGGCTGGCTGTCCGTCGCGCACGTGCCGCAGCGCTTCGCGCTGGCCGTCACCGTGTCGCCCGCGCTGACGCCGGTCGTACCGGCCGTACTCGCACGCGTGCGCCGGCTGTTCGATCTCGACAGCCGCCCCGACGTGATCGATGCGCATCTCGGCGATCTCGCGAGCGGCTCGCCGGGGCTGCGCGTGCCCGGCGCGTTCGACGGTCTGGAGATCGCGATCCGTGCGATCGCGGGCGAGCAGCTCGCGGCGGCGCAGGCCGATACGCCGTTGCTCGCACGGATCGCGGAGCGCTTCGGTCACTCGGTCGATGGCGCGCCGCCGGGCCTCATGCATGCACTGCCCTGCGCCACGACACTGGCCGCGCTGCCGCCTTCGGCCCTCGAAACGATCGGCATCGAGCGCGACACGGCGCACGCGATCGTGTCGCTCGCCCGCGCGGTCGACGACGGCACGCTCATGCTCGAACCGATGGCGCCGCTCGATGCAACGCTCGCCGCGCTGCGCGCGCTGCCCGGCTTCGACGAACGCGCGGTGCAGTACGTCGCGATGCGTGCGATGGCGTGGCCGAACGCGTTCCCCGCCGACGACGTGTTGCTGTCCGCCCGCACCGACCGCACCGACCCGCGCGTGCCATCAGCAGCACCGCATGCGGCGCGCTGGGCGCCGTGGCGCGCGTATGCCGCACTGCATGTGTGGCGCCTTCATGGAGATGGATTGCGATGACTCCCGCTCACCTGATTCCGAGCCCGCTGGGCGACATCGCCGTGCGCATCGAGGACGATGCGCTCACGGGCCTGTACTTCGTCGGCCAGAAATACTTCCCGTCGCTTGCGATCCTGAACGACGCGCACACGCTCGCCACGTCGCCGCTCGCCCGCCGGGTCGCGGAAGAAATCGCCGAATACTTCACCGGCGCGCGCGACACGTTCTCGGTGCCGATCCACCTGCGCGGCACCGCGTTTCAGCGACGCGTCTGGCAGGAACTGCTCGCGATTCCGTTCGGCGAACTCGTGTCGTATGGCGACATCACCGAACGCGTCGGGCTGCCGATGAGCGGCGCACGCGCGGTGGGCGGTGCGGTCGGCCGCAATCCGGTATCGATCATCGTGCCGTGCCATCGCGTGGTCGGCGCATCGGGCAGCCTGACCGGCTATGCGGGCGGCATCGATCGCAAACGTGCGCTGCTGTCGCTCGAAGGCGCAGAGCTTTCACGCGGCGCGCATCATCCGATGCAGCAGGCGCTCGCGTTCTGATCGACGAAGCGCGTCACGCGGGCAGCAGCGGCCGGCGCGCTTCACGCTTCGCATATGCGCCGGGTGTCATGCGGAATTTCGTCTGGAACAACGCGATGAACGACGACGTCGAGTCGTAACCCAGTTGCGCGGCCACCGTGCCGATCGGCTCGCCTGCATCGAGCAGCGGCAGCGACGCGACCAGCCGCACGCCCTGCCGCCATTCGGTAAACGACAGCCCCGTGTCCTGCCGGAACAGCCGCGACAGCGTGCGCCGCGTCGCGCCGACCTGATGGCCCCATTCGTCGAGACTGCGCGTATCGCCCGGCGCCGCATGCAACGCGCGCGCGATTTTCAGCAGGCGCGGATCGCGCGGCAGCGGCACCGTGAGCGGCGCCGGCTGCATGCGCGCGATCCGATCCGCGATCAGGCACACGAGCGCACCGTCGGGCCCCGCCTCGTCATAGTTCACCGGCAACTCGCCGGTCGCGATCACCAGTTCGCGCAGCAGCGGCGTCATGCAGAGGATCGTGCAATCGTCGTTCACGTCGCTGCGCGCAATGGCTTCGTCGAGATACAGGCTGTGGAACGCGACGCAATCGCGCGTCGACACCGCATGCGGCACATGCGGCGGAATCCACATCGCGTAGTGCGGCGGCAGCAGTTGCCGGCCCGACGGCGTCGACACCTCGAGCACGCCGCTCGTCGCATACATCAACTGCGCCCACGGATGACTGTGCGCATCGACGCTCACGTTGCCGGGAATGCCGAACGCGCGCACGTACAGCGGCCTCGGCAGGCGCGCCATCGGCGGCACCGCGTAAGGGTCGCCGGGTTGTCCCGCCAGCAACATAAGACGTCCTCCGAAGGTCATTGCACGAACGCACGCGATGCTACCGTGGCGGCTCCTTTTTTCACACGGCTTCCGCCCATGAGCGTTCATACCCGCATCACCCGCAAGACCGTCACCGCGATCCGTTCGACCAAAGGCATCGGCAGCCTCGTGTCGCTGACCGCGTACTCCGCGCCGATGGCGAAGCTCGTCGATGAAGTGGCCGACGTGATCATCGTCGGCGACTCCGTCGGCATGGTGCTGTACGGAATGCCCGATACGCTGCGCGTCACGCTCGACATGATGATTGCACATGGGGCGGCCGTCGTGCGCGGCGCCGCGCAGGCGTGCGTCGTCGTCGATCTCCCCTTCTCCACGTTCCAGGAATCGCCCGCGCAAGCCTATCGCTCCGCCGCGCGGCTGCTCGCCGAAACCGGCGCGCAGGCCGTGAAGCTCGAAGGCGGCTGCGAGATGACCGACACGATCCGCTTCCTGACCGATCGCGGCATTCCGGTGATGGCGCATGTCGGCCTCATGCCGCAGCAAGCCAACGCGACGGGCGGCTTCCGTGCGCAGGGCATGGACCCGCGTTCGGCCGCGCAGGTGTTCGATGCCGCGTGCGCGGCCGAGCGGGCCGGCGCGTTCAGCGTCGTCATCGAAGGCACCGCCGAAGCGCTCGCGCGCCACCTGACCGAAACCCTGACGATCCCGACGATCGGCATCGGCGCATCGCCCGCATGCGACGGGCAAGTGCTCGTGACCGAGGACATGATCGGCGCATTCGATGCGTACACGCCGCGCTTCGTGAAGCGCTACGCGGATGCGAACGCGGTGATGCGCGACGCGATCCGCCAGTACGCGCACGACGTGCGGCAGCGCGTGTTTCCCGAGCCCGCGCATTGCTTCGGATACGGCAAGCCGCTGCAACTGGCGGACGCCGCCGCTGCCGCGTGATGCCGGACGAACGACGCGGTGAACTCACGTCATGTGCGCTTGCGCATCGCGTGCGCGACCCGCGCGTTCGCTTCGAATTTCGCGCGATGTGTCGAGAAAAACGTTCGCACGTTGCGGACGTTCGACGCACCGGTGAACAGCCGCCGCGCGAATTCGTCGTATTCGGCGACGTCGGCCAGATCGGCGATCACGACGAAATCGGGCCCCGGCGACACGCGATAGCACTGCGTGACGGCAGGCTCCGCGCACACGTACGCTTCGAACGCGTCGTAGTCTTCGGCCGTCTGCCGGTCGAGGCTGATCTCGATCAGCGCGGTAACGGCCGTGCCGATCGCGACCGGATCGAGCACCGCAACCTGCCGGCGGATCACGCCGGCCTCCGTCAACCGGCGCACACGACGCATGCAGGTAGGCGGCGACGACAGCGCGCGCTCGGCGAGTTGCAGGTTCGATACCGATGCATCGTCCTGCAGGATCGCGAGGATGCGCAGGTCGAGGTCGTCGAGAGTGATGCCGGCCATCGGCCACTCCTTCCGGTTAGCGAGTGAAATTTAATTTCAACATGATAGACGATCATCCGTTCGTTTCATATTTGTTTGTTTTTTGAAATTTAATTCCATTTCACCGGCTCTACCATCGCTCTCACTGATCCAGACAGGATATTTACGGAGCGCGATATGTGTGGAATTGTCGGGGCGGTTGCCCAGCGGGACATCCTGCCGAACCTCGTCGACGGCCTGAAGCGGCTCGAATACCGCGGCTACGATTCGTGCGGCGTCGTGGTCTACCGCGACCGCGCGCTGGCGCGCGCCCGCAGCGTCGATCGTGTCGCGAACCTGCAGCGCGAGATCGCCGAATTGGCGTTGTCCGGTTACACCGGCATCGCGCATACGCGCTGGGCCACACATGGCGCGCCCGTCACGCTCAACGCGCATCCGCACTTCTCGCCAAGCGACGCCAATGCGCGCATCGCGCTGTCGCACAACGGGATCATCGAGAACTGCGATCAACTGCGCACGGAACTGCAGGCGCACGGCTATGTGTTCGCGAGTCAGACCGACAGCGAGGCGATCGCGCATCTGATCGACCATCTGTACGACGGCGACCTGTTCGACGCGGTACGGCGCGCGGTCGCGCGACTGCGCGGCAGCTATGCGATCGCGGTGATGTGCCGCGACGAGCCGCACCGGATCGTCGGCGCACGCGACGGAATGCCGCTCGTCGTCGGGGTCGGCGAAGGCGAGAATTTTCTGGCGTCCGACGCGATTGCGCTGTCGGGTATCACCGATCGCATTGCGTACCTGGAGAACGGCGACGTCGCCGATATTCAACTGCATCGCTACTGGATCGTCGACGCGGCCGGCCAGCGCGTCGAGCGCGCGGTGCAACGCGTCGCCGCACATAGCGGCGCGGCCGATCTCGGATCGTATCGCTACTACATGCAGAAGGAGATCTTCGAGCAGCCGCAGGCCGTGGCCGATACGCTGCTCGACGTTTCGTCGATCATGCCCGAGCTGTTCGGCGACGGCGCGTGGCGCGTGTTCAACGACGTCGATTCGGTGCTGCTGCTCGCGTGCGGCGGCAGCTATCACGCGGCGCTGACCGCGAAGTACTGGATCGAAAGCATCGCGAAGCTGCCGGCCAGCGTCGAGATTGCCAGCGAGTTTCGTTATCGCGACAGCGTGCCGAATCCGCGCACGCTGGTGGTTGCGGTATCGCAGAGCGGCGAGACGGCCGACGTGCTCGGGGCCGTGCATGTCGCGAAACGCAGCGGGATGATCCACACGCTCGCGATCTGCAACGTGGCGACGAGTGCGCTGATGCGCGAATGCGCGCTGCAGTTCGTGACGCGTGCGGGAGTGGAGATCGGCGTCGCTTCGACGAAGGCTTTTACGACGCAGCTCGTCGCGCTGTTCCTGCTGACGTTGTCGCTGGCGCAGGTGCGCGGGCGGCTGAATGACGACGACGAGAAGGAACATCTGCGGGCGCTGCGGCATCTGCCCGATGCGATGTCGAAAGTGCTCGCGCTGGAACCGCAGATCATGGCGTGGTCGGAGCTACTCGCGCGACGCGACAACATGCTGTTTCTCGGGCGCGGGATGCATTATCCGATCGCATTGGAAGGCGCGCTGAAGATGAAGGAGATTTCCTATATTCATGCGGAGGCTTATCCGGCGGGTGAGTTGAAGCATGGGCCGCTGGCGCTCGTCAGCAATGAAATGCCGGTGATCGCGGTTGCGCCGAATGACATGCTGCTCGAGAAGCTCCGGTCGAACATGCATGAGGTCAGCGCGCGGAACGGGCGGCTCTTCGTGTTCGCTGACGTGGACTGCGGGATCGTGCCGGGTGAAGGGATCGAGGTGATTCGGCTGAATGAGTATTACGGGCCGTTGTCGCCGATATTGCATACGGTGCCGATGCAGTTGCTTGCGTATCACGCGGCGTTGGCGCGGGGAACGGATATTGATAAGCCGAGGAATTTGGCCAAGTCGGTGACGGTGGAGTGAGGGGGCGCTTCCCCCGCACGTTGTTCGGCAAAAATGAAAGGGGCCCGCGACCGTTCGTAAAAGCGTTCCGACGAAGAGTCCATATTCCCTCAAGCAAGTTATGGGCGTGGGATGAAAGCTTTTACCGTGATCTGTGTACTTCGTGCAAAAACCGGCTCGCGGCCTCGTCCTTTTGGCGCCGTGACAGGGCGTGAGCCGCCACGGAGCGCTTCTTCCGCGGTATAGCCCTACCGCAGCGACACGGCGCTGGATGCGACTTGCGATGCAGTTCCGGAGCGAGCCGCCAACGAGAACAACCGTTCACCTGAACGCGGGGTCAATGGATTCCTCTCCCCCGGATCTGCGGCGTTCTTCTCGCTGTTTACCGGCACGCTTTCGTCCATTCCGGCCTTCTCGCCGGAAGGTCAGGAACGCATAAACATCAGACAAAACAAAGATCTACCTGCCAAGCAACATTTGTTGACCTTCCTTTCCTTTCAAATGATAATGCGTCGCGTTTTCAAATTACGAACCATTACACATAAGACAGGTAGGGAGATGAAGCGAGCAATGCATCCGGCACGACGTGCCGTCCTGACGGCAGTCGCCTGCCAGCCGATCATGGTGGGCGCTGCGTTGGCACAAGACGCCGCGTCGGCACCGGCGAACCCGGCGGCCGACGCGCTGCCGGCCGTGTCCGTCAGCGCGCGTTCGATTCGCGATCCCGGCGAGGGCTACAACCCGCCGAGCGCGGTCAGTGCGACCAAGATCGACGCGCCGCTGCGTGACATCCCGCAAACGGTCAACGTGGTCACGGCGGAAGTCATGCGCGATCAGCACGCGAACTCGTTGCAGGACGTGCTGAAGAACGTGGCGGGTGTGGGGTTTTCCACCGGCGACGGCCAGCGCGACCAGGTGACCATTCGCGGCTTCTCCGCCATTGCGGACCAGTTCGTCGACGGCATACGCGACGATGCGCTGTACTTCCGTGATCTGTCCAACGTCGACCGGATCGAAGTCGTCAAAGGCCCGGCGGCCGTTCTTTATGGCCGCGGCTCTTCAGGTGGACTAATCAACCGCGTGACCAAGAAACCCGGCATCGACGTAACCAATCTTGGTGTGAGTTACGGCTCGTGGGCCGACCGGCGCGTCGAGGCCGACGTCGGACGCGTGCTTGGCAACGGCGCCGCGGCATTCCGGTTCACCGGTGCGCACGAGGAAGGCAAGAGCTATCGTTCGCAGCAGTTCCTGAACCGCACGGCCATCGCGCCGTCGGTGGAGCTGCGCATCGCGCCCAGGACCACCGTATTGCTGCAAGCCGATTATCTGGAGGATCGGCGCGTGACGGACTTCGGCATTCCGGCCTACAAGGGGCGGCCGGTCGACGTGCCGGCATCGGCCTATTACGGCGCGGCCAATGCGGGCGAAGTCGACTACACGCAATCGCGTGTCTATTCGAGCACCGCGACGATCAAGCACGAGTTCAACGATCAATGGTCGATCCGGAACGCTACTCGCTACTATCACTACTCGCTCGATCGGAACAACACGCTCGTCGGTAGCGTCAACGAGGCTAACCGGACGTTCACGCTGAATCATGGCAACGTCTATCGTGAGGAACACGGCTGGTTCAACCAGACCGATCTCACGCAAAAGACCATGCTGTTCGGCATGAAGCACGAGTTGCTGTACGGGATGGAATTCGGCCAGCAGAACAAGGATCTCGTCAATTACTCGGCGCCCGTCGCGGGTGCGAACGGCAAGCCGATGAATTTCGACCTGTTCGCGCCGGCCCTGCCGACGCTTCCGCTCCATACGTCGACCACGCCGGCGGCCAACAACCTCGGCATCTTCAAGACGCTCGGGTTCTATACGCAGGACATGATCAGCTTGAACGCGCAATGGAAGGCATTGCTCGGTATCCGGTACGACCGCTTCGAGCAACAGACGATCGACCGTCGTCCGAAGCAGCCAGGCCTGTCACGCACCGATACGGCCTGGAGCCCACGCGCCGGCCTGGTCTGGCAGCCGACCGCGACACAGTCGTATTACGTGTCCTGGAGCCGTTCGTTCCAGCCATCCGGCGAAGCATTTTCGCTTGCGGCCAACAATGCGGAACTCGCCCCTGAAACCACGACGAACACCGAGATCGGCGCGAAGTACGACTGGCTGGACGGTAAAGTCACCACGACGGTATCGGTATTCAGGCTGGATCGCAGCAACATCAAGATCGCCAACGCGACCAATACGGCGCTGATTCCGATCGGCGAGCAGCGGACCGATGGCGTGGAGCTCAGCGGTGCGGCGGAACTCGGTCACGGCTGGCGCGTCCTGGCTGGCTACGCATATTTGGATGCGACCGTCACCAAGTCGACCGCGGCGCTGCAGGACAAGCGTGCGACGCTCACGCCGCGCCATTCCGGCAACCTGTGGCTGACGAAGAATCTCGGCAGCGGCTTCGGTGTCGGCGGCGGCCTGAACTTCGTCGGCGCACGCATGGCGGACCCGCAGAACACGGTGACCCTGCCGGGCTACGTTACCGCCGACATGATGGCCTGGTACGCCCACGGGCCGATGTCGCTCCAGTTGAACCTCTACAACCTGTTCAACAAGCGCTATATCGTCTCCGCGCATGGATCGAGCCCCAATCTCAACATGCCGGGCGCGCCGCGCAGCGTGATGGCGACGTTGCGGTACGAAATGTAGGCATGCAGCCCCGCCGGCGGCATTCCAGCACGCATCGGTCGTTGCGTCCATGGAATTCCGTCGGCCATACATGCCGCGAATTCCGTGACGGCCGCAGTTCGCCCACCCGGTGCGACGTTGCTGTCTTCGACGACGCGAATGCCTCGTCTAGCTCTCGCTCCCCGATGCATTTCTGCCCACTGTCGAACCGCTCCGCACGAAATGATGCTCGACCTTCGTGCGAAGCACCCCCTCCAGCGCGGCAAGCCGTTCACGCAGCCGCACCGCTTGCCCTTCCGTCATCTCGCCGAGCACGATCTTCTGTTCGAGCACGTCACCACAGCGCGTGATGGCCCACCGATCGACCGTAGCCGTTTCCCCTTCGAGCACGGCCGCCGCGGTCGAAACGATGCCCGGATTCCGTCTCGAAACGAGATGAACCGTATGCGTCAATGTGAAACCGGGAAGAAAATGCGACCAGTCTTCACAGACCGTCGGGTGGGAAGCGGAGGAAACTTGGCTCATGGTTGCTCCGGATGAATGGTTATCGAACCGGTGCCAGCCATGCTGCTCCCGTTTCGTTGCCGTCAATCGGCCGCATCGCCTCGAGGGCGTCCACCTTGCCCGGGAGGGCAGGTTGGCGTCGGGAAACCCGACTCTGGATGCTTGATTTCTCACGTTCGGCATTCCGAACATGGATTCATTATATCGAAAAATCGGCGGCGAACAAGGAGTCTGTGAAAAGCAGTACTTCTGCGGGACAGGCGCCCCGCCCGCCCCACCACCATCGAGCGCCTCGTATGAGGGTCGGAATCCCGTCATATCCGGCTAAAACCAGACACTGAACCGTGTCCCCGTCGCCAGCACATCGACCGTCAGTGTCCATTGATGGGCCTCGGCAATCTCCTTGCAGATGGCCAAGCCGAGCCCCGCACCGTCATACCGCGAATCCGGCGCCCGCCAGTATCGGTCGAATAGCCGAGGAAGATGTTCCCGCCGAATCCCCGGCCCTTCATCTTCGACATGAATCGCCGTATCAAGAACAGTCAGCACCACGACCCCGCCCGACGGCGACGCATTGATCGCATTCTCGAGCAGGTTCTTGAGCAGGATGAAAAGCGCCCCGCCGTCCGCGCGTATCGGCGACGCGGAATCGCGCGCTTCGATATGAAGCGTCACCTGCTTCGCATCGGCCTTGCCGGCCAGCAAGCTCACGACGTCCCGCGCGACGTCGGCACCATTCACGTCGCCGAAACTGAAGTTCTGCGCCTCGCTGACTTCAGCCAGATGCAGCAGTTGCTTGACCTGCCGGGCCATCAGATCGATCTCGCGAAGCAAAAGCGCCTTCTGGCTGATGTCGGGCTGCAACTCGATCTGCCCTCTGACCAGCGTGAGCGGCGTCTGCAACTCGTGCGCGGCATCGGCCAGAAACTGCTGCTGCACCGCGAAGCCATTCTCGAGCCGGGTCAGCGCGTCGTTGAACGCATCGATCAGCGGCTTGATCTCGCTGGGAATCCCGGCTGACGACAGCCGCGTCTTCAGGTTGCGCGGCTCGATTTCCCGCGCGGCACGCGATACCTCCCGCAACGGCTTCAGCACGTGACCGATCGTCAACGGCAGCGTCAGTCCGAAAATGACGGTCGCAATGACCAGCACATAAACGACGGTCTTCGGGATCGGATCGATCCGCGTCCTGACGAGCGCATCGACGAGTTGGTTGCTGTGCGCCACCTGCACGTAATAGACGACGCTCCCGTTCAACGCGCGCTGCGTCGCGACCGCGTACGCCTTGCCGTCGATCGTGGTGGGCAGCACCTTGCCTGCCACCGTCGCGAGGTCCTCTGTCAGCCACGGTCGATCGTCGCTCGAGGGCACCGACGCCAGCAACACCTTCCCCGTCGCATCGAGCACCCGATACTTCACGTCGGCCGGCAAGAGCCGGAACATCACCGCCGGATGCTCGCCCAATCGCACGGATGCCGGGCGCCCGGCCGCATCGAAACGCATCCCGGCCACGATATGACGGATGCTCTCCATCTGCTGGCGCCGTCCCAGGAACTCGGGATATCGATCCAGAAAATACACGGAAAGCGCGGACAGCAGCGCCAGGCTGATGGCGAACGCGGCGACGTTGGTCACCCACAGACGCGTCGACAGACGCAGGACCCAATGACGGAACATGGCGGTTTTCTTACGAGGGAGTAGCCACGTGCGACACGCGGCGAAGCATCGTCATGCGTCCCGCAGCGCGAAGCCGGCACCGCGGATATTGGTGAGCCGCATCGTCGCGCCGATCGCCGTCAGTTTCTTGCGCAAGCGGTGCACGGTCACCTCGAGCGCGTTCGGCGTGACCGCTTCCGCGAGCCCCCATGCGGCATGCTCGAGGTTCGAATGCCGGACGGTCCGGCCCGCGGCTTCGATCAGGCAGAGCATGATCTGCAGCTCGGCCGGCGCCAGCAGCACCGTCCGGTCGCCACAGCGCATCGCGCGCTGGGGAGGGTCCACGGTCACGTCCGCGAACGACGCGACGAGCGTCGTGAGCCGCGCCGGGCGCCGCATCAGCGTGCGCACGCGGGCGACGAGTTCGCTCATTTCGAACGGCTTGGTCACATAGTCGTCGGCGCCGCTTTCGAGTCCGTCGATACGGTCATGCAACGCGTCGCGTGCCGTCAGCATCAGGCAAGGCATCATGCGGCCCGCCGCGCGCAGCGTGCGCAGGAACGTCAGGCCGTCTCCGTCCGGCAATCCGCGGTCGACGATCAGCAGCGCGTAATCGGCCCGGTCGATACCGTAAGCGGCTTCCCGGGTGTTGCCGAACCGATCGGATTCGATTCCCGCCGCGGCCAACGCCTGCGACAACAGGCCGGCCAGGCGTTCGTGATCCTCGACTATCGCCACTCTTGGCATGCTCGCACTCACTTGAACCGATACATGTAGCCGATCCGGGCCTCGGGAATGAACCGCCTGCCGACGAGCGGACTGTCGGTGATGCCGTCGCCGAGACGCGACACGCCGACGTCCACAAACATCGTCTGCTGCTTCGTCAACCGGTAGTCGACACGGGTGCCGGCCGACACGTTCACGGCCGAACCCGCGCTGTAGGCGGCGCGCCACGCACGCGCCTCGGATGGTCGCACGCCGTAATAGTAGTCGACGTATTTGTTGCTCAGCCATTCCGCGCCGACATGCGGCGTGATCGAGAATGCGCCCAAGGCGAACGCCTTCTCGAAGCCGATCTTCGCGCGCTCGCCCTTGTTGCCGCCGAGCAGGAAGCTGCCCGACAACGTGCCGAAGCCGGTGTTCCATGACAGCGCAGGGCCGTACCAGAACGCGCCCTTGCGATTTTCCATGCCGTTCAGGATCGGCGCATCCGAGCCCTTGTATCCGTCGAACAGCGAGAACTGGCCACGAAGCGCGAGATTGACGCCGCTCCAGCTACCGATTTTCAGATCGACCGTGGTGCCGATGGCCTGCACCCACTTGTTGTCGAAGTAGACCAGCGGAAAAGGCAATACGCGGGTGCCGTCGCCCCTGTAGGCCGAGGGCTCGACGCCGACGCCAGCGCCCAATCCCCAGTGCGTGACGTTCGTCGCGTTGTTGAGGATGGTCAGCCCCGTATTGTCTGGGTCGGATGAGCTCATGCCGTCGTCCGCCCACGCGGAAACAGATGAAAGTGCGAATGAAGCGGCAATCAGCCATAACGGGCGTGCGCGGCGAGAGGCAATTTTCACAATCGTTTCCTGGGGGTCGAGGTCGAAACGGGGGCTACTGTAGGACCAGTCGACTTACCGCTCACTTACCAGGAAAAATATTGTCTAAGGACAGGACCGACTTTGGTTATCGCATCGCCACCTGACATCGTAACCAATCATGCACAGTGCTTTCTCGGCCAACAGGAATTCGGACTTACCGACGACTTGGTCAATGCAGTGTGCACCCAAGCGTGCAAATCTCTCCCGCTTGACGGCTCTTCGGGCGGATGGCTTCGGTGATCCTGTCCTTTCCTCTCCGCGCGCCGGCATGACCGCCCACCGAAACCCGCTACTTCGACAACCCCAGCTTCTTCGACACCACGACGCCGCTCGACGGACTCACCAGCCAGATGTCGCGGAGATCCATGTGCAACGTGGAGATCTTCGTCGAAATGTCCGTCGGCTCCTCGATACTCGGGTCAGCATGTTCGGTTTGTTCGGTCAGGTAGGGCCGAACCAGGCGTCCGGAAAAAACGAGTGCGAAGTCGCCATGCGTTTGCGCGTACTCCGCGGGCGAAAGCCGCATGCGGCTCCGAACCGTAGTCTTTTTGCCTTGTCCGGCCTCGAGTTCGATGATGTCGACGTGCTGGATGTACCCTTTTGCCTTCGCTTCCGGTGCAATCACGAGCCCGCGCCCTCGCGGCCCTGTCGTCACCTTGTGGAGCAGGATGCCTGCCCGGCCGTCGCGCTCCGCATCGAACAAGTCGACATCCAGCGTCAGCAGTTGCCGCCGCGGCCGGTATCTCACCCCGTACCGCACCGGCACCACGAACGTCATGTCCCGATCCAGACCGACGGCCGCCAGGTCGGGATTCGTCGGGCCGTGCCGGCCGGCGGCACCGGACACCGCGCCGCGAACCCGGTCGCGCAACGAAGGTGGGAGCGTGCTGACGTGCACCTTCTGCAGCGCCTCCCGGATGGCAACTGGATCGTCGCCGACGATCGGTCGTGCCGGTGACGTGTCGTGATCAACAGCCGACGCGACGTGCGTCGAGCCGTCGACAACCTCCCTCTCTGCATGCGCCGAGGCTGGCGCCAGCATCATCGCCACGGCGACGATGCACGCAAAGCGCGAACAACCCAATTTGAATTTCCGGTGAAACACGACGAACCCCCGATTGCGTCCAGATCGATCAACGACGAGCACTATAGGGTGGAATGATCGGCAACGCACCCGCCGTTCGAAATTCGCCGATGCCGGCATGCCTCGTTATAGGTTCCTTGTCGGCCCGGCGGCACGTCAATGGCCAACACAACACTACCGCGCTGCCTTGGCGACAACAACCGACGGAAAGCGAGCAGCGGCACCCATCGAGCATCTGCAAACGCATTGCGCGGCATCGCCTGACTCGCGGAATTCGTCCGAATCTAGCCCGCCATTCACCTGTGCAACCGAACCATCCGGCGGCGGATTTAACACCGAGCGTGAGCCGCTCGCCTGGATCAGCAAGCCCGCAACCGGCAACACGCATGATTTTCCGCAGAAGGTCGGCACGACCCGCGCCGTGCAGGCGTGGAAGACGGGCATCGGCCAGGCGGCACGCAACGCCGGCATCGCGGCCGCCGACCTCAACTCCGTCGTTCACGACGCAGGTAAGGGCAGCGACGCATCGTCGGCACGTCTTGCCATGCGCTCAAACCTTGACCGAAACCCTCCCCGAATACGACCACCGCAAACAGACATTCAACACGGCAGCCCTACTCAGCGACATGGGCACACGCAGCGCATTGACCGACGTCGCGCTCGCCATCGGCCGGATCAATCACTTCGGCGGCAACGCACGCGTCGCTGGCACGACCGATCCGGAGCACCCGGTCGCAGTCGTCGTCCTGCCGCCGTCGAAGCTCACACCGATCGATCCCGACAAGGACTGGTTCCGCGCACGCGGCGGCAACAATGCCTACCTGCCATGGTGGGGACGTCGGCACGATACGAATTACGGCATGCAAGGCTATTCATGGTGATGCACACCGGCGCGGCAAATCGCTTCGTCCGTACGTGAACACCGAGTCAGACCATTTGGAGGATGGAATCCTATGCGGGGAATTATCCGGGTAGAAGACAAGCATACCCACGGCGGCCGGGTCGAATCCGGCGCCCGAAAAAGCACGATGATGCGACGCGCGGTCGCCCCGTAGCGGCGACCCGTGCTCATGTCCGATTCACGG
This sequence comes from Burkholderia sp. KCJ3K979, assembly GCF_016759955.1. NCBI lineage: Bacteria > Pseudomonadati > Pseudomonadota > Betaproteobacteria > Burkholderiales > Burkholderiaceae > Burkholderia > Burkholderia sp. KCJ3K979. The sequence continues at coordinate 9,762 of NZ_JACFYV010000059.1, read as the reverse complement.
TGCGTGCGAGATTACCGAAGGCGACCCGAGCTTCGACATCGAAGGCCGGCCCGCCGCGTTCGACGGTCACAAGACTTCGTGCGGTGCGGAATTGATCTCGTCACTTCAACATTCGGGGCGGATCTGAATGCCGACGACCCGACGCATGACCGCCGAACAGTTCCGGCTGTTGCGACTGCACACTACGCGGACCAAGCCGCTGAACCAGTGGGCTTTGCACGAGATTTTCGTGAAAGGCAGATCACAACGGGCGCTGGCCGCCGAACTCGGCATGACGCACTCCGCGATGTCGCAACTTGTACGAAAAGCCTGGCGACGCTATCTGGAGTTGCCGAGCAACGCCACCCGCCTCACGACGCTCACGATCACGATTCCGTCGAGGTACGAGCAGGCGCTGCTGGCATGGGTGCGGGATGCACACCGGTTGTCGCAAACCGGCCCCGATACGGCGACGTAATCGGCTCAACCCATTCACAGAGAAACAAATTCCCCCATTCGCTACATATAGAAAACACAATTCCGCATCCAGCCCAATCCCCAGCCAACTTTGGATCCTTTTTCCCTTCTGTCCCCCGTATCATTTCCGTCACTACGCAATCAGCAAGAGACGGACATGAGCGACACCACCCCGCTGCACTACCTCGACTACGCAGCCACGACCCCCGCCGATCCGCGCGTGATCGAAGCGATGACGGCCTGCCTCGGCTTCGACGGCATCTTCGGCAACCCCGCATCCAGTTCGCACGCCGCCGGCCGGCTCGCGAAAGACAAGGTCGAGCACGCCCGCGCGCAGGTCGCCGCTCTCATCGGTGCGGATGCCGACGAGATCGTCTGGACGTCGGGCGCCACCGAATCGAACAACCTCGCGCTGAAGGGCTATGCGGAACACGCGACCGGCAAGCGCCACCTGATCACGAGCCGCCTCGAGCACAAGGCCATCCTCGACACGATGGCGAACCTGTCGAAGCACGGCGCGCAGGTCACCTTCCTCGCACCCGATGCGCACGGCGAAATCACCGCTGACGCGGTCGCGGCCGCGATCGGCCCCGACACGGGCCTCGTGTCGCTGATGCTCGTGAACAACGAGATCGGCACGCTGACCGACATCGGCGCGATCGCCCGCATCGTGCACGCCGCCGGCGCGCTGCTCCACGTCGACGCCGCGCAGGCGCTCGGCAAGACGCCGATCGACGTGCGCGCGCTCGGCATCGACATGATGTCGATGTCCGCCCACAAGATGTACGGCCCGAAAGGCATCGGCGCACTATTCGTGCGCCGCGAGATCGCGAGCCGGATCGCACCGCAGATTCATGGCGGCGGCCACGAGCGCGGGTTGCGCTCGGGCACGCTCGCGACGCACCAGATCGTCGGCATGGGCGTCGCGTGCGCACTCGCCGCGGAAAAACTCGACGGCGAAGCCGCACGGATCGCGGCGCTCGGCGCGCGGCTCATCGAAGCGCTGTCCACGCTCGGCGACGTCACGCAGAACGCGGCCGCGGCCCGCCGCATCCCGCACACGCTGAGCCTGACGGTGCACGCGCCGGGCTTCTTCCCGTTCATGCTCGGCGATGCGCTGGCCGTGTCGTCCACCTCCGCATGCAATTCGACCAGCGGCGCGCCGTCCCACGTGCTGACCGCGATCGGCCTCGATGCGGAAACGGCCGGCCGCACGGTGCGCATCAGCTTCGGGCGTTTCTCGACCGAGCAGGACGTCGACTTCGCGATCGGCTGTTTTGCGCGGGCGATCGAGCAATGTCGGGCCGCGGCGGCGACCGGCTTCACCGCGTCGCGGCAGATCACGCCGGCCGACCTGAAGGCGATCCGCAATGCCGGTTTCCGCGCGGTGATCTGCAACCGGCCGGATGGCGAAGGCGACGATCAGCCGGCGTTCGAGGAGATCGCCGCGGCCGCGCGCGAACTCGGCATGGACGCGCGCTACCTGCCGGTCGAGCGCGACCGCATCGGCGACGCGGAAGTCGACGCGTTCGGCGCGCTGGTCGACGCACTGCCGAAGCCGGTGCTCGCGTATTGCCGCAGCGGCAGCCGCTCCGGCATGCTGTGGAATCGGCTGTCCGCGCGACGCACGGCCTGAGCCGCCGCTCTTCCGCCGTTACGCGTAACCCCTGCGTTCACGCACGAAGCCGATGCCTCGCTGCGTGAACGCCGGATGGCGCCGGTCACTTCCGCCTCACGTCTGTTCATCGCCGCTCACCGGCGTATAGATCGCCAGCTTCAGCGCGGGATCGTCGTTCGCCTGAAACGTCGCGTACTCGTAGCGCTGCGTGCCGCGTCGCGCATGCACGAGCACCTTCTCGCCCGACACGCCGCTGCGCACGTCGTGCGCATCCCACCACTGCGCGAACTCGCCGCTGCCGGTGCGCAAGCGCGCCACCAGCGCGACGAACGCCGGGTCGCTCGCGTAGAGATCGTGGTTCGCGCGAAACAGCGCGATCATCCGGCGCGCCTCGTCGGCCCAACTGGCGGCGAACAGCGCACGCGCGTACGGCGCCTCGAACATGTAGACGAGGATGTTGCGATCGGCTGGCGCCAGCCGATCGAAGCCGAGCAGATCGGCCGCGGCCGCATTCCACGCGAGAATGTCCCAGCGCCGGCCGGTCACATACGCGGGCTGCTGAAGATGCGCGACAAGCCGCGCGATGGTCGGCGGCACGCGTTCCGGCACGAACGCACGTGACGCATCGCGCCGCGCGAGCATGCGCAGATGCGCGGCTTCGGCCTTGTCGAGCCGCAACGCGCGCGCCAGCGCATCGAGCGTCGCATCCGACGGGTTGACGTCGCGCCCCTGCTCGAGCCGCACGTACCAGTCGACGCCGATGCCCGCCCGTTCCGCGACTTCCTCGCGCCGCAGGCCGGGCGTGCGCCGGCGCGGGCCGTCGTGCAGGCCGACGGCATCCGGGCGCAGCTTCTTGCGCCGCGAGCGCAGGAAATCGCCGAACGGGGTTCGCGTGGTGACGGTCATCGGGTTCGCTCCGTGCAGGGTGGTACCGGCCGATCCTGGGCTCGCGCCGGGCCTTGTTGCCGATTCTAAGCCTGCCAGAATCGACGCGTCCCTACCCCGAGGAAGCGTCATGAAAGCTGCGATTCTGAAGTCGCTCGGCCAGCCGCTCGCGATCGAAACGATGCCGGACCCCGTGCTCGGCACCGGCGAAGTCGTCGTGGACGTCGTCGCGACGCCGGTTCTGTCCTATGCGCGGGAAGTGTTCAGCGGCGAGCGCCGCTATCCGATCGAGTTGCCGATGGTGCCGGGCTGCGGCGCGATCGGCCGGGTCCGGCAAACCGGCCCCGACGCGACGCAACTGCAGCCGGGCGACTGGGTGTTCTGCGACCCGACCGTGCGCTCGCGCGACGATGCGCGGATGCCCGACATCGTGCTGCAGGGCTGGAGTGCGCGCGGCGAAGGCGGCAAGCAGTTGCAGCGCTATTTTCACGACGGCCCGTTCGCCGAGCGGCTGCGCGTGCCGACCGAGAACGCGGTGCGCATCGGCGCGATCGCGCCGGCCGACGCCGCGCGCTGGTGCGCGCTCAATACGCTGCTCGTGCCTTACGGCGGCCTGCTTGCGTCCGACCTGCGCGCCGGCGAAATCCTGCTCGTCAGCGGCGCGACCGGCAATTTCGGCAGCGCCTGCATCGCGGTGGCGCTGGCGATGGGCGCGCAATGCGTGGTCGCGCCCGGCCGCAATGCACGCGTGCTGGCGGATCTCGAGCGCCGCTTCGGCGACCGCGTACGCACGGTCGGGCTGACCGGCGACGAAACCGCGGACCGCATCCGCATGCAGCAGGCGGCGCCCGGGCCGATCGACTGCGTGATCGACCTGATGCCGCCGTCGGTGCCGGCGACGACGGTGCGTGCCGCCGTGATGGCCGTGCGTCCTTATGGACGCGTGGTGCTGATGGGCGGCGTCGGCATGCTCGGCGGAGCCGGGCTCGAGCTGCCGTATCCGTGGATCATGCGCAACGACATCACGCTGCGCGGCAAATGGATGTACCCGACGGAAGCCGTGACGCTGATGACCGGGCTCGTCCGCGGCGGGTTGCTCGACCTCGGGCATTTCGACGTGACGGTTTTCGCGCTCGACGACGCGAACGACGCGGTCGTGCATGCGGCGGAACATGGCGGGCCATTCAGGATGACGGTGATCGCGCCGTAGCCTGCACGACGACCGCTACTTCGGATACTCCAGTTGCAACGCCACCCAGCTGGACGTCGCGTCGTCGTAGCGCGCCGCGATATCGGCAAGCACGCCGGGCAGCGCCGAATCGCCCCGCCGGCCAGCGGGTATCGTCACGCGCGCGTGCCGGACATCGGCCGGCTGCACCAGCAACCGCAGCCCGTGCCTCGACTCGACCACGCTCGCATCGGCCGTCGCGACGACGTCACTGCGCCAGGTCCGCCCCCATGCGTCGGCGGTCAACGCAACCGTGAGTTCGTCGAACCCGCTTTCGACCGGAAGATCGAACGTCTCGTGCCGCCAGAACGCGAGGCGGTTCATCAATGCGATCGCCACCACGCGCGCGGTCAACCCGAACCGGCCACCGTCGTGACCGTCGCTCCATGTCTGCACGCCGAGGCCCCGCGCTGTCTCGCGCGCCGCGCTCGGTCCGGCCAGCACACCCAGCAATGCCAGCGAAGCGGGAATCGATGCGGACACGCCGGTCGTCGTCATGACGTTGCCGTCCATCACGTAGCGACGATCGTCGACCCATTTCGTCTCGGTGAAGCGGCGACTCAGGCCCTCGCGCGAATACCAGTGCGACGTCGCGGTGCGCTGCCGCAGCAGGCCGGTATTCGCGAGCACCTCGGCACCATCGCAGATCGCCACCATCGTCGCGCCGGCAGCAGCCTGCTTGCGTAGCCAGGCCAGCACGGCCGGCCGGTCCGCGCGATGCAGCGCGGGAACGATCACGACGTCGGCGCCCGCGGGCACCGTCGCGTCGAACCGGTCGAACGTGGTATCGGCCAGCATGCGCAGGGCGGGCATCAGTTCGACCGTGCCTTCGTCGGCCGACACGGCGACGACATCGGCGGCGCCGGAGCGCTTCAGAATCGCGTACGGAACGATGAAATCGGTCGTCTCCGTGCCGGCGTTGTCCGCGACGATCGCCACGAGCGGCCGCGTGCGGCCCGCCTTCGGCATGGCGATCGTCAGCGTCCGGGCCGCCGCCGGCGCATCTTCCGCCATCGCCCGCGTCGGCCCCCCCAATGCCCACGCACCCAGCAGCCCGCACACGAACAACACCGCGCTGCCTGTCTTCCGTTCCCGCATCGTCCACCCGTATCGATCGATTGCATGTCCGGAAAATTACAAGGATCATGCTCGCGGTCACAAGGACAACTCCACCGCACTTTCCGCCATGTCCCAGTCAACCTGTTCGGCACGCGACATCGTCGTCGTCGGCTTCGAAGGCGTCCAGTCGCTCGACATCACGGGGCCGATGGAAGTGTTCGCGGTCGCGAACCGTCATCTTCCGGCGCACGCCGCCCCATACCGGCTCACGCTCGCGTCGCAACACGGGGACGACATCGTCACGCACGCGGGCCTGCGCCTCGCCGGCGCGGCCGCACTGGCGGCGCTGCCCGCACGAATCGACACGATCATCGTCGCGGGCGGCGATGAAGCGGCGCTGCGGCACGCCGCGTCGGAAGCCGGCGTGCTGCCGTGGCTCCGCACGCGGATCGCGGACACGCGGCGCATCGCGAGCATCTGCACGGGTGCGTTCGTGCTCGCCGCCGGCGGATGGCTGGACGGCAAGCGCGCGACCACGCACTGGAACCAGTGCGCGACGCTACAGGCGCTCTGTCCCGACGCGCGGATCGAACCGGACGCGCTCTACGTGAGCGATCCGCCGTTCCATACGTCGGCCGGCGTGACGGCCGGCATCGATCTGTGTCTGGCACTCGTCGAGGCGGACTGCGGCGCGCCCACCGCGCTCGCGGTCGCACGCGAACTGGTGCTGTTCATGCATCGTCCCGGCGGACAGGCGCAGTTCAGCGTCGGGCTCGACATCCAGGCTCGTGCGACGCCGCGCATGCGTTCACTGCTCGCCGACATCGCCGACGATCCGGCCGGCGACCTCGGCGTCGCCGCGCTGGCCGCGCGAATGCACATGAGCGAACGGACCTTCGCGCGCAATTTCTTCAGGGAGACCGGCGTGTCGCCCGCGCAGTACGTGCTGGCCGCGCGTGTCGAGCGAGCGAAGGCGCTGCTGGAGCGGGCCGACTGGCCACTCGAACGGATCGCGGAACGCGCGGGATTCGGCAGCGTGGACGCGCTGCAGCGTGCGTTCGCGAAACGCGTCGGCGCCTCGCCGCGCGACTATCGCGCGCGCTTCGGGCCGCGACGCGAGAAGCGGCGGAGGGAATAGGACGCCGGCCGATCCAGCGCCTGCGCCCGCCGACATTCGGCGGCCCGCGCGACCGAAAGCCGCGCCGGCCGCCGCCCTGCCCGGCTACGTCACTCGTCCTGCTGTTCCTGCTGCGCCTGCACCTGCCGCTGCCGGATGAACTGCCGGACATCGCTCATCGTCACGCGGCCGGTGTGCTTCGCATCGATCTCGTCGAAGTGCTTCGACACGAAGCCGAGCCCGCTGCTCTGCGCCTGCGCCTTCGTCACGGCCGCGCCGTTGCTCAGCACGGTATTGCCGCCGAGCCGCGCGTCGACGCGCTGTTGCGCCTGCTGTTGCAAGGCCGCGCCGGTCGACGGCAACACCGGCGCCGCGCGCGTGGCCGGAAAGAACGGACCGTCGACACCGCGCCCGCCGTGCGGCAGCTTCACCGGCGCCACCGCCTGCGGCGGCAACGCATGGGCACTGCTCATCACGGCACCGAGCACGATCAACGGAGACATACGCCGCATCAATTGGATTAGGGACATGATCGCTCGCATTCAATGGATGAAGAGAGGGTTCCTTTGATAAGGACTCCGTCGCTCAAGGGGTTGCCGCCAGCGTCGTCGCGGCGGTCGCGCCTGGCGTGCTGCCGGTCGGGACGCTCGGCGGGTTTTCATCCGGCCACGGCGGCGGCAGCGTGTGCAGCGTCAGCGCCGTCGGAATCCGCGCGCCCTTGTAGAAGGTCTGCAAATCCCGCTTCATCTGCGGACGGGCGACGTCGTCCAGATAGATCATGTGACCGCCCTGGAAGAAGTTCACCTGCAGCTTCGGATTCAGGCCCTTCACCGTCTGCAGCCGCGCGAGTTGCTTCTCGGTGCTGAAGAACGGCGTCGCGAGATCGTGGAAGCCGTTCTCCGCGAGCACGCGAAGCTTCGGGTTGAGCTGCAGCGCGCCGAGCAGATCGGGGATCGTGTCCGGCATCGGCTGGCCGTCGTGCGAGAAGTCCCACACCTCGATGATGTTGTCGTTCAGCGGCAAGTACGTCGCGTTCGGGGCCGTATAGCCGAGGTAATCCGGCATCTGCGTCGCGAGCGCGTTCGTGAACGGCTGCGAGATCAGGATGTCGGACGGATCGCCGTCGTTCTGCAGCCGCGGGTCCGCATTCGGCAACGACACGCGCCCGTCGTACCGGCCGATCGTCGTGCCGGGTAGCAGGCTCGTGCCGAATGGATTCGCGTTGAAGTAACCGCGCAGCGCCTGCTGCGTGAGGCTCGACGGGATCGACCACAGCTTGAGCGTCGCATCGCTCGGGAACACCGGCGTGCCGAGCGCATCCGGAATGCCGAGCTGGCTCAACACCCACGACTGCGAGTACTTCTGCAACTGGCTGTAGATCAGCGTCGTGAACAGTTCCGTCTGCAGTGCGTACAGATCCTGGTTCACCGGCGCCGGCGACACCTGGTTGAAGTACGCCGCGACCGCCGCGTAGCCGGGCAGATAGCCGGCCACCGTGTCGGTATCGAGCAACAGCCCTTCGGTCGATTGCGTGATCGCCACCGCTTCCACCGCGTCCGCGAAGTAGTTGAGGATCGCCGACTGCAGCACGATGCCCGTCAGGTGCACGCCGGCCGATTCGAGCGCGAGCGCGAGCATGTCGGTACGCGGCGTGCCGTACGATTCGCCGTACAGGTAGATCGGCGACGTGCCGCGGCTGTTGACGTTCAGGTAGCGCTGGATGAAGTCGCGCATGATGTTCACGTCCACGTCGGAACCCCAGTACTTCTGGTTGGTGTTCGGCAACACGGCTTCCGACAGCCCGGTGCCGGGCGGGTCGATGAACACGAGGTCGGTGGTGTCGATCAGGCTCTCCGCATTGTCGACGAGCGGGTAGTTCGGCCAGTTGTTGCCGAACAGCGGATCGGGCGTGGCCACGCGGGTCGGCGCGAACGAGCCGAGGCGCAGCCAGATCGACGACGAGCCGGGCCCGCCGTTATAGACGAACGTGACCGGGCGCGGCTTGCCGTTCGTGCTGGGCGCGGTGTACGCGACATACGACATCGACGCTTCCGGGTTGCCGTTCGCATCCTGCGCGGTCAGGTGGCCGGTGGTCGTCGTGTAGTCGATCGTCTTGCCGCCGCCTTTCCACTGGTAATGCATGACGGCCGCTTTCTCGGACACCTGCGACGGCGCGAGGCCGTCGGTCGCGTTCATCGAGTACGCGACCGGGTCGACGTACGGCTGGTTGGCCGCAGGCGCCTGGGTGCCGGCCGCCTGCGCGCTGGCCTGCTGGCTCGCGGTGGCCTGCGCGAGGCTCGACGCGCCGACGGACGACGAATCGTCGCCACCGCATGCCGCGAGCGCCAGTGTCATGGCGATCAATGCGCCTAGCCCGGCCAGCCGGCCGCGACGAACACGGCGGCTGCCGGTACTGCTCCTGTCTGGTTTCATTCTCTGCCCTTTGATTTCGGATACCGCGTCACAAAGGCCGCCAACGCCCGCGACACGCGCAAGCTGACCCGCCACTCGCGTTGCACGATCGGCAGTCGGCGGTTGGGGATGGGACTGCTAAGAGACTGAACTTGATACAGACACAGCAAACTGCTGGCGAGAATGATGCCCGGACGCGCCCCCTGCAGTTTGGACAACTTTTGTATGACTGAAACCTGAGCCATGACAAAAATAGGCGGTGCTGCGCCGCGTTGTCAAAGATCATTCGGATATTAAAAATCCCGCAATGATGCGAAGGGCGGACAGTGTCTGGAATTTGAAAGAAAACGGAATTATTCGTGCAAGGCGGGCTTTATCGGCTATGTCACGCCGAATATTTTACTTTTTCGGCACAACACGGAAGCCTTTCCTGCATTGGCGCAACGCATCGAAAGCCTTCAGATCGACAGGATTATTCTTTCAATTTTATTATCGCCAATCGATTAAGACGATGCAGCAGCATGCACACGTCATTCGATGATTCTTTCCATTTCAATCGCACTTCAATCGAAGTATCGATGTGCACCGCATCATCCATAAAATACCGGTTCGATTAATTGTTCACGGCATTATTTACCCGGTATTCGAACGGCTTTCCGGAACGGGCGCGACGTCCGGCATTGCCGCACATCGCGCCCGTCACCAAGACTCAAACCACGCTTACTTTCCGCCGCCCGGCAGCGCGATATCGATCAGCACCGGATCGTGATCCGACGAACGATACGCATCGGCCGCGTAGAAAGTCTTCTGCTGCTCGGCCGATTTGTACGCAAGCGTGTACTGCAGCGCGAGCGGCTCGTCCGCGTTGATGTGCCATTCGTGCACGGCCTTCACGTGCGACGCGAGCGGCAGCGTCGCCAGTGCGTGGTCGAGATAACCGGCTTCGCCGTTGTACACGTAGCTGTACGCATTGGCGCCGATCCAGCG
>NZ_JACFYV010000058.1:0-34895 GCF_016759955.1 Burkholderia sp. KCJ3K979 | reverse complement strand
GCGGGCCGGGCTTGCCGGGCCTGAGCGGCTACGGCAGCTTGCCGGTTGCGCCGTCGGGTTACGGCAACCGCGCGGGCGGCGGCCGTGACGGCAATCGTACCGGCGGCGGCCGCGACGGCAACCGTGCAGGTGGCGGTCGCGATGTCGACGGCAATCGCGCGTCGTATGGCGCAGGCCCCAAGCGCGAGGGTGCGGGCGGCAAGCGCGGCGGCAGCAAGGGCGGCGGCAATCGCAATCCGAACGGCAATCGTGCCGACGGCGCCGGCAACGGCGGCCCGCGCGGCGGTCAGCGTCCGCAGCGCAGCCGTACGCGCAGCCGCTAAGCGTCTGTCGATTGACGTACGTACGGCGGCGCAAAGCCGCCGATACGTCGGCGTGGCCGGCATCCGGCCGGCTTTGTCGATACGGCGCATTGCGTTGACGGGTTTCGGCTGAATCCATGTCGTGTGCCGCGACAACGGCGATCACCGGTGCGGTAGGGTGGTGCCGGTCGATCGGGTAGCCCGATTTCGCATTTTCGGTCCGTAAAGGCAGCCGACGCGCTGCTTTTACCGGCTGGCTTGGCGTTTGCGCCAAAAATCGCTATAATCGCGGAGTCGCTGGGCGTACGGATTCAATGTGCGGCTCAGGTGCGACCACCAGTAAGAAGATGGGCGTTCCGCCCATTTTTTTTTGCTGAAACGGTTAGGCATCTCGGGTAGCGCTTCCTGCGCCGGCTAAGGCGCGCGCCCGCGGGTGAATCGCGAGCGGCGGGCGCGAACACCTGAGAGGACACTGTGCAACTGACGGAACTGATAGAAACCACGGTCACCGGGCTCGGCTACGAGCTGGTGGAACTCGAGCGCACCGGGCGCGGCATGCTTTGCATCTATATCGATCAGCCTGCCGGCATCTCGCTCGAAGATTGCGAAAAGGTTACGCGTCAGCTCCAGCACGTCTTGACGGTCGAAAATATCGATTACGAACGGCTCGAAGTCTCGTCCCCGGGGCTCGACCGCCCGTTGAAGAAGCTGGCCGACTTCGAGCGCTTCGCCGGCAGCGAAGTTTCCGTGACCTTGAAAAAGCCGCTGGACGGGCGCAAGACGTACCGGGGCATTCTGCACGCGCCGAATGGCGAAACGATCGGTTTGGAATTTGAGGGGAAGAAGGGCGAGGCAGCCATGCTGGATTTCACGCTGGCCGATATCGACAAAGCCCGCCTGATTCCGCAAGTTGACTTTAGGAGCCGCAAATAATGAGTCGCGAAGTGTTGATGTTGGTGGATGCGCTGGCGCGCGAGAAAAACGTCGACAAGGATGTGGTGCTGGGCGCCCTCGAGGCTGCGCTCGCGTCCGCTTCCAAGAAGCTGTTCGACGAAGGCGCCGAAATCCGCGTCCATATCGATCGCGAAAGCGGCGAGCACGAAACCTTCCGTCGCTGGCTCGTCGTTCCCGACGAGGCAGGCTTGCAGGAGCCGGATCGCGAGATCCTGCTGTTCGAAGCACGTGAGCAGAAGCCCGACGTCGAAGTCGGCGAGTATGTCGAGGAACCCGTTCCGTCGATCGAATTCGGCCGCATCGGCGCGCAGGCCGCGAAGCAGGTGATCCTGCAGAAGGTGCGCGACGCGGAGCGCGAGCAGATCCTGAACGACTACCTCGAGCGTGGCGAAAAGATCATGACGGGTACGGTGAAGCGCCTCGACAAGGGCAACTTCATCGTCGAATCGGGCCGCGTCGAGGCGCTGCTGCGCCGCGATCAGCTGATCCCGAAGGAAAACCTCCGCGTGGGCGACCGCGTGCGTGCGTACATCGCGAAGGTCGACCGCACCGCGCGCGGCCCGCAGATCGAGCTGTCGCGCACGGCGCCGGAATTCCTGATGAAGCTGTTCGAGATGGAAGTGCCGGAAATCGAGCAGGGCCTGCTCGAGATCAAGGCGGCTGCCCGCGACCCGGGCGTGCGCGCGAAGATCGGCGTCATCGCCTACGACAAGCGGATCGATCCGATCGGCACCTGCGTCGGCATCCGCGGTTCCCGCGTGCAGGCCGTGCGCAACGAGCTCGGTGGCGAAAACATCGACATCGTGCTATGGTCGGAGGATCCCGCCCAGTTCGTGATCGGCGCGCTCGCGCCGGCAGCCGTCCAGTCGATCGTCGTCGATGAAGAAAAGCATTCGATGGACGTCGTCGTCGACGAGAACGAACTGGCTGTCGCGATCGGCCGCAGCGGTCAGAACGTTCGCCTTGCCGGCGAGCTGACCGGCTGGCAGATCAACATCATGACGCCGGACGAGTCCGCCCTGAAGCAGGGTGAAGAACGCGACCGGCTGCGTGCGCTGTTCATGGCGCGTCTCGACGTCGACGAAGAAGTTGCCGACATCCTGATCGACGAAGGCTTCACGAGCCTCGAAGAAATCGCGTACGTGCCGCTCAACGAAATGCTCGAAATCGAAGCGTTCGACGAGGACACCGTGCACGAACTGCGCAACCGCGCACGCGACGCGCTGTTGACGATGGCCATCGCGAACGAAGAAAAGGTCGAGAACGCAGCGCTGGATCTCAAGAGCCTCGACGGCATCACGCCGGAGCTGCTCGCGAAGCTGGCCGAACACGGCGTGCAGACGCGCGACGATCTCGCCGAGCTGGCTGTAGATGAACTGGTCGACATGACCGGAATGGAAGAGGATGCCGCTAAGGCGTTGATCATGAAAGCACGTGAACATTGGTTCCAGTGAGAAATGACCATGGCGCACTGATTTGATGGCGGCCGTATGGCCTGACCCGATGCTAACCGCAAGGAATCGGTCCTTGCACTAAGAGGAATGAATGGCGAGTAACAACGTAGCCCAATTTGCCGCGGAACTGAAAATGCCTGCTGGTGTGCTGCTCGAACAGCTGCAGGCAGCGGGCGTCCAGAAAGCGAGTGAAGACGATGCGCTGTCCGAAACGGACAAGGCGCGTCTGCTCGATCATTTGCGCAAGTCGCACGGCGCAACTGACGGCGACAAGCGCAAGATCACGCTGACCCGCAAGCATACGTCGGAGATCAAGCAATCTGACGCGACGGGCAAGGCTCGCACCATTCAGGTCGAGGTTCGCAAGAAGCGTACGTTCGTCAAGCGCGACGACGTGGCCGAAGGTGCGGATCAGGGTCAGGCGCAGGTCGCCGAAGCGGACGACGATGCGGAACTGAAGCGTCGCGAGGAAGAGGCGCGCCGCGAGGCCGAACTGCTCGAGAAGCAGGCGCAGGAGCTGCGCGAGCGTCAGGAACGCCTCGAACGCGAGGAAGCCGAACGTCGCGCCCGCGAGGAAGCGGCCGAGGCCGAGCGCCGTCGCGCCGAGGAAGAAGCGGCGACGAAGCGTGCCGCGGCGGAAGCCGCCGCAGCCCAGCAGCAGGCGGCAGCGCAGCAGGCTGCTGCCGAGCAGGAAGCGACGCCGACGCAGTCCGCGCAGGACGAAGCACGCGCAGCCGCCGAACGCGCGGCCCAGCGCGAAGCGGCGAAGAAGGCCGAGGACGCTGCCCGTGAGGCAGCCGACAAGGCGCGCGCCGAGCAGGAAGAGATCAGCAAGCGTCGCGCGGCGGCGGAAGCCGAAGCCCGCGCGATCCGCGAAATGATGAACACGCCGCGCAAGGCCGTGGTCAAGGCAGTCGAGCCGCCGAAACCGGTCGAACCGCCGAAGCCGGCCGAAGCGAAGGGCACGCTGCACAAGCCGGCGAAGCCGGAAGGTGCGCAGGCGCGTCCGGCCGTGAAGAAGCCGGCTGGCGCGGCGGCTCCGGCCACCACGCAGGCGCCGGCAGGCGCGGGCGACCGCAACAAGAAGCCGGGTGCAGGCAAGGGCGGCTGGCAGGACGACGCGGCGAAGCGTCGCGGCATCAAGACTCGCGGCGACTCGAGCGGCGGCGTCGACCGCGGCTGGCGCGGCGGCCCGAAGGGTCGCGGCCGTCACCAGGACAGCTCGACGTTCCAGGCGCCGACCGAACCGATCGTCCGTGAAGTGCATGTGCCGGAAACCGTGTCGGTTGCCGATCTCGCGCACAAGATGTCGATCAAGGCCTCGGAAGTCATCAAGGTGATGATGAAGATGGGCCAGATGGTCACGATCAACCAGGTGCTGGACCAGGAAACGGCGATGATCATCGTCGAGGAACTGGGCCACCGCGCGGTTGCCGCGAAGCTGGACGATCCGGAAGCGCTGCTCGTCGAAGGCGAATCCGGTACCGATGCGGAGCAGCTGCCGCGTCCGCCGGTCGTCACGGTGATGGGTCACGTCGATCACGGCAAGACCTCGCTGCTCGACCACATCCGCCGCGCGAAGGTTGCCGCGGGCGAAGCGGGCGGCATTACGCAGCACATCGGCGCTTATCACGTCGACACGCCGCGTGGCGTCATCACGTTCCTCGATACGCCGGGTCACGAAGCGTTCACGGCAATGCGTGCACGCGGCGCGAAGGCGACCGACATCGTGGTGCTGGTGGTGGCGGCCGACGACGGCGTGATGCCGCAGACGAAGGAAGCCATCGCCCACGCGAAGGCGGGTGGCGTGCCGATCGTCGTCGCGATCAACAAGATCGACAAACCGGAAGCGAACCCGGATCGCGTCAAGCAGGAACTGGTCGCGGAAGGCGTCGTGCCGGAAGAATACGGTGGCGATTCGCCGTTCGTGCCGGTGTCGGCCAAGACGGGCGCAGGTATCGACGATCTGCTCGAGAACGTGCTGCTGCAGGCCGAAGTGCTGGAACTGAAGGCACCGGTCGAGGCGCCGGCCAAGGGTATCGTGATCGAAGCGAAGCTCGACAAGGGTAAAGGCCCGGTCGCGACGATCCTGGTGCAGTCCGGTACGCTGAACCGCGGCGATATCGTGCTGGCCGGTACGGCCTACGGTCGCGTCCGTGCGATGCTCGACGAGAACGGCAAGCCGACGAAGGAAGCCGGCCCGTCGATCCCGGTCGAAATCCAGGGTCTGTCGGAAGTGCCGGGCGCGGGCGAGGAAGTGATCGTGCTGCCGGACGAGCGCAAGGCGCGTGAAATCGCGCTGTTCCGTCAGGGCAAGTTCCGCGACGTGAAGCTCGCGAAGCAGCAGGCCGCGAAGCTGGAAAGCATGCTGGAGCAGATGGGCGAAGGCGAAGTGCAGAACCTGCCGCTCATCATCAAGGCAGACGTGCAGGGTTCGCAGGAAGCGCTCGTGCAGTCGCTGCTCAAGCTGTCGACCGACGAAGTGCGCGTGCAGATCGTGCACAGCGCGGTCGGTGGCATCAGCGAAAACGACGTCAACCTCGCGACGGCATCGAAGGCGGTCATCATCGGCTTCAACACGCGTGCGGACGCACAGGCACGCAAGCTGGCCGAGGCGAACGGCATCGATATCCGCTACTACAACATCATCTACGACGCAGTGGACGAGGTGAAGGCGGCGATGTCGGGCATGCTGGCGCCGGAGAAGCGTGAAGTCATCACCGGCATGGTCGAGGTGCGCCAGGTCTTCAAGGTACCGAAGATCGGCACGGTCGCCGGCTGTATGGTCACCGACGGTATCGTCAAGCGCTCGTCGTCGGTTCGCGTGCTGCGCAACAACGTCGTGATCTTCACGGGCGAACTCGAATCGCTGAAGCGCTTCAAGGACGACGTGAAGGAAGTCAAGCAAGGCTTCGAGTGCGGTATGTCGGTGAAGAACTTCAACGACGTCACCGAAGGCGACCAGTTCGAAGTATTCGAAGTGACCGAAGTCGCACGTACGCTGTAATCGTCGCGTATCGGCTCTTGGGCGGGGCAGGCTTGGGCCTGTCCCGCCCATTTTCATGGTGGCGTGCTGACAACGGCCGCCGCTTCATCCTGATAAACGGATCACGGATCGATCATGTCCAGGAAACGTACTTCCCCCAATCGCAACGTTCAGATCGCCGACCAGATTCAGCGCGATCTGTCCGAACTCATCATGCGCGAGGTCAAAGATCCGCGCATCGGCATCGTGACCATCCAGAGCGTGGAACTCACGCCGGACTATGCGCACGCGAAGGTCTACTTCACGGCGCTCACCGGCGATCCGGAGAAGACGCAGGAGGCGCTGAACCATGCGTCGGGTCACCTGCACAACCTGCTGTTCAAGCGCTTGCACATTCATACGGTGCCGACGCTGCATTTCCACTACGACCAGACGATCGAGAAGGCCGTCGAAATGTCGCGCCTGATCAAGGAAGCGAACTCGACGCGTGCGAAGGACGACGACGAGGCCGACACGCCTGCCAAGGACGATTGAGCTCGACCGGCCTATGACGAATGCAGCACCCCCACGTCCGCGCGTGCCCCGGCGCGTGCTGGACGGCGTTCTCCTGCTCGACAAGCCGATCGGCCTGTCGAGCAACGATGCGTTGATTCGCGCAAAGCGCCTGCTTCTCGCGAAGAAAGCCGGTCACACCGGCACGCTCGATCCGCTGGCTTCGGGCCTGCTGCCGCTGTGCTTCGGCGAGGCGACGAAGTTCTCGCAGGACTTGCTCGACGCCGACAAGACGTATGAAGCGACGATGCGTCTCGGCCAGCGCACGGCTACCGGCGACGCGGAAGGCGAGGTGATCGACACGCGGCCCGTCGAATGCGATCGCGCGGCGGTGGAAGCCGCGCTCGTGCGCTTCACCGGCGACATCGTGCAGGTGCCGCCGATGTATTCGGCGCTCAAGCGCGACGGCAAGCCGCTGTACGAATATGCGCGGGCCGGCCAGACCGTCGAGCGGGAAGGTCGCAACGTGACGATCCATGCGCTCGATCTGCTCGCTTGCGACCTGCCCGACGTGACGTTTCGCGTGACCTGCAGCAAGGGCACCTACGTGCGTACGCTCGCGGAAGATATCGGTGAAGCGCTCGGCTGCGGTGCGCATCTGACGATGCTGCGCCGCACGGGCGTCGGCGCGCTGACGCTCGAGCATGCGGTGACGCTCGATGCGCTGTCGGACGCCGCCGAAGCGGCGCGCGATGCATGGCTTCAGCCGGTCGATGCGCTGCTGTCGACGTTTCCGCTGGTGCGTCTCGACGAAGCCAGCGCGAAGCGGTTCCTGCACGGCCAGCGTCTGCCGCTGTCGGCGCTCGAGCCGATCGACGCGGCCGATGGCGAGCGCGTGCGCGTGTACGACGCCACCCGGTTGCTCGGCGTGGCGCGCAAGGCGAATGGCGTGCTCGCCCCGGAACGGCTCGTCGTGACGGCTCAATGACGCAGCAGCGCACGCAAGTGCGCGCGGCAGAATGCAAAAAGCCCGGTCGATTTCGACCGGGTTTTTTGTTTGGTGTGCTGCCTTGAACCCGGCTGCTCAGTGCGCTGCCGACGCTGCCGCACCGGCATCGCCGCCGCCCGCGCGTTCGGGTTTGGTGATCCAGATCAGTGCGATCAGCAGCACGAAGATCACCGCCGAGATATAGAACAGGTCGTTCACGCCGAGTTGCGCGGCCTGTTGTGTGGCCATGTTGTTGATGAGCCCGTGTGCCTGGCTCTGCGACAGCCCGAGGTTGCCCATCTGCGTGACGGCCTGGTTGAACGTCGGGTTGTATGGATTCGCCTGCTCGACCAGTTGCGCGTGATGGAAGTTGTTGCGGTGGTCCCACGCGGTCTGGAAGATCGACGTGCCGATGCCGCCGCACATGATCCGCACGAAGTTCGACAGGCCGGACGCCGCAGGAATGCGGTGGCCGGGCAAGCCGGACAGCGTGATCGACACGAGCGGGATGAAGAAGCCCGCCATCGCGATGCCCTGCACGAGCGTCGGCAGCGTCAGCGACCATTCGTCGACACCCGTCGTGTAGCGCGAACGCATCCAGAAGCACAGCGCAAACGTCAGGAACGACGCCGTCGAGATGAAGCGCGGATCGGTGCGCGGCAGATACTTCCCGGTGAGCGGCGACAACAGGATGGCGAACAGCCCGACCGGCGCCATCACGAGGCCGGCGTCGGTCGCGGTGTAGCCGATCTGCGTCTGCAGCCACAGCGGCAACAGCACGAGGTTGCCGAAGTACAGGCCGTACCCGATCGACAGCGCGACCGTGCCGCCTGTGAAGTTCCGGATGCGGAACAGCGACAGGTCGACGACCGGGTGCTCGGCGGTCAGTTCCCAGATCACGAAGAACGCGAATGCAATGACGGCGGTCAGCGCGAGCACGACGATGGTCGTCGATGCGAACCAGTCGAGATCCTTGCCCTTGTCGAGCATGATCTGCAGCGAGCCGACCCAGACGACCAGCAGCGCGAGGCCCACGCCGTCGATCGGCGCGCGGCGCACGGCCGACTCCCGGTTGCGATAGATCATCCACGTCGCGGCGGCGGCGGCGATGCCGACCGGGATGTTGACGTAGAAGATCCACGGCCACGAGTAGTTGTCCGAGATCCAGCCGCCGAGAATCGGGCCCGCGACCGGCGCGATCAGCGTCGTCATCGCCCATAGCGCGAGCGCCATCGGTGCTTTCGCGCGCGGATAGCTCGACAGCAGGAGCGCTTGCGACAGCGGAATCATCGGGCCGGCGACCGCGCCCTGCAGCACGCGCGAGCCGAGCAGGAACGGCAGGTTCGGCGACAGCCCGCACATCCACGACGAGATGACGAACAGGATGATCGACGCGAGGAACAGGCGCACCTGCCCGAAACGGTCGGTCAGCCAGCCGGTCAGCGGCACCGAGATGGCGTTCGCGACCGCGAACGACGTGATGACCCACGTGCCCTGGTCGGACGACACGCCGAGGTCGCCCGAGATGGTCGGGATCGCGACGTTCGCGATGGACGTGTCGAGCACGTTCATGAACACCGCGAGCGACACCGCGATCGTCCCGAGTACGAGTTGCCCGCCCTGCAAGGGCGGGTAGGAGGCAGGAGCCTGTGCCATGTCGGTTGTCTTTCCGGAGTCGGAACGGTTACATCATTTTCGCGGCGGTGTTCTGCTTCGCCGCGACCGGCGCCGATGCGTTGCCGCCCGCGTTCTCGGCGATGATGCGCGCGATTTCGGCGTCGGCCTCGTCGCCGTATTTCGCGAACACGTTGGTCTCGTAGACGGTGTTCGGCGCGTTGACGAGCTGGTCGCCGCGTTCGTCCTTGATGTCCACGTCGACCTGCATCGACAGGCCGATACGCAGCGGATGCTTGTCGAGATCCTTCGGATCGAGCTCGATCCGCACCGGCAGGCGCTGCACGACCTTGATCCAGTTGCCGGTCGCATTCTGCGCCGGCAGCAGCGAGAACGCCGAGCCCGTGCCGGCCGAGAAGCCGACGACCTTGCCGTGGTACGTGACCGACGAACCATAGATGTCGGCCGTCAGCTCGACCGGCTGGCCGACGCGCATGTGCTTCAGCTGGACTTCCTTGAAGTTCGCGTCGACCCACACGGCATTGAGCGGCACCACCGACATCAGCGGGTTGCCGGGCGACACGCGCTGGCCGACCTGCACCGAGCGCTTCGCGACGTAGCCGGTGACCGGCGCCGGCAGCACGTTACGCGCGTTTGCGAGGTACGCGTCGCGCACCTTCGCGGCGGCGGCCATCACGTTCGGGTGCGATGCGATCGTCGTGTTCGCGGTCAATGCGCGATTCGATGCGAGCTGTTGCTGCGCGGCGTCGACCGATGCCTGCGCGGCCTTCACCGCGTCGCGGGCGTGCGAGATTTCTTCCTGCGACACGGCGCCCGTCTGCGCGACGGCGAGGCGGCGGCGCAGATCGTCCTGGGCCTTCGACAGGTCGGACTGGCGCAGCGCGACTTGCGCGCGGTACTGGTCGTCGTTGACGAACAGGCCGCGCACCTGGCGCACCGTCTGCGCGAGATTGGCTTCCGCCTGCTGCAGCGCGACCTGCGAATCGGCGGGGTCGAGCACGACGAGCGGGTCGCCGGCCTTCACCGTTTGCGTGTCGTCCGCCTTCACGGCGATCACGGTGCCGGTGACCTGCGGCGTGATCTGCACGACGTTGCCGTTCACGTAGGCATCGTCGGTGTCTTCATGGAAGCGGGCGACGAGGAAGTAGTACAGGCCGTATGCGATGGCCGCGATCACGATGACCGCGACGAGCAGCGTCATCATTCGTTTGCGCTTGCCGTTGTTCTGCGGCTGCGCGCTGGCGGCGTTTTGTTGGTCGCTCATGGCGATTTTCTCCGTCCGTTATTTCGAGTGTCTGCGTAGTGGTGGCGCCGGCTCAGTTGGCGGCCTGTTTGGTCGGCGTGGCGGCATCGGGCGCGGCGAGCGGCGTGCCGGTTGCGTCGAACCCGCCGCCGAGCGCCTTGATCAGCGCGAGCTGCATGTCGCGGCGACGCATCTTCAGGTTGGTCACCGTCTGCTCCGATGCGAGGCGGTTGCTGTCCGCCGTCAGCACCTGCAGTTGCGGCGACAGGCCGGCCTTGTAGCGAATGACCGCGAGATCGTACGCGCGCGTCGACGCGTCGAGCGCACGTTGGGCGTCGCCCATCTGCCGATCGATCGCGCGGATCGACGCGACCTGCGTTGCGACGTCGTTCAGCGCGCTGATCAGCGTCTGGTTGTAGTTCGCGACCGACAGGTCGAAGTCGGCGTAGCGGCCCTTGAGCTGGGCGCGCAGCGCGCCGGCATCGAAGATCGGCAGGTGGATCGCCGGGCCGAACTGCGCCTGGCGGCTCGCGAAGTTCAGGAATTTGCCCCAGCCGAACGCATCGAAGCCGAAGCCGGCCGCGAGGTTCACGTCGGGGTAGAACTCGGCCTTCGCTTCCTTCACGTCGTGCATCGCGGCTTCGACCTGCCAGCGCGCGGCGACGATGTCGGGGCGGCGCGACACGAGATCGGCCGGCAGGTTGCCGGGCAGCGTGACGTCGCCGCTCGGGTTCAGCACGGGCGCCGCGATCTGCAGCCCGCGATCCGGGCCTTTGCCGAGCAGCGCGGCGAGCTGGTAGCGCACCGTCGTGATCTGCCCGTCGAGGTCCGACAGCGAAGCCTGGGTCGTCGCGATGTTGCCGCGGGCCGTCTGGCGCTCGACGTTGGTGTCGAGGCCGGCCGATACGCGGCCGTCGGTGATCTTGCCGACCGTCTCGCGGTTGGTGATCTCGCGCTGCGCGATGTCGCGCAGCGCATAGAGCTGCGCGAGCGAGTTGTAAGTGCGCGCGACCGACGACGCGAGCGTGATGCGCGCCTGTTGCATGTCGGCTTCGGCGGCTTTTTCCTGCGATACGGCCGTGTGCAGGCGTTCGCGGTTCTTGCCCCACAGATCGAGTTCCCACGAGGCGCTCGCGAGCACATTGTTCTCGCTGTACCACTGGCCGCCGTACGGGGGCGGGAACAGTGCATTCGACGAATACAGCTCGCGCGTCCACGAATAGCTGGCTTCGGCCTTCGGCATCAGGTTCGAGCGGGACGATTCGATGTACGACGAGGCTTTCGCGATGCGCGCCTGGGCCTGCGCGATCGACGGGTTGCCCTGCAGCGCTTCGTCGATCAGCTTCGGCAGTTGCGGATCGCCGAACTGGTTGGCCCAGTCGAGTGCCGGCCACTGGCCGCCCTGGGCCGGCAGGCTCTGGGCGGATTCGAATTGCGACGCGGGGGCGATCTGCTTGTCGCTCTTGATGCCGATGTAATTCGCGCAGCCCGCCAGCGCCAGCGCGGCGACCGCGGTGGCGACGGCGGCACGACACGACCCGGCGCGCACGGACAACGGGGAGGTTTTCATCGCGCTAACCCCTGACTCGGAATGAATGATGGACACTGCAAGGATTTCCTT
Organism: Burkholderia sp. KCJ3K979; assembly: GCF_016759955.1. Lineage (NCBI taxonomy): Bacteria > Pseudomonadati > Pseudomonadota > Betaproteobacteria > Burkholderiales > Burkholderiaceae > Burkholderia > Burkholderia sp. KCJ3K979. The sequence goes on along the minus strand of NZ_JACFYV010000058.1, from coordinate 23,220 downwards.
ACATTAATCTGTCAAAAGTAATTGTTATGGCAACTATTACGTGATGCTACCGCCGGTCGTCTCGCAATAGTTGCTGAGAATGCGGCGCAGCATGCTCTTCAGGAACCCGACTTCTTCCGGCGTAAACCCGTCCAGCACCTGGTCGAGCACGCTGCGGAAAATGGGCGGCAGCCGTTCGGCCAGCGCGCGGCCTTCGTCGGTGAGCTCGAGCCGCACGACGCGCCGATCCTCGACGCTCCGCACGCGCGACAGCAGGCCGCGTTTCTCGACCCGGTCGAGCAGGCGCGTGACCGCGCTTGCGTCGATGCCGTATTCGCGTGCGAGTTCGGCGGCCGTCGAGCACTTGCCGACCGCGATCATGAACAGCATGCTCGCTTGCGTGCCCGTGATGCCCAGCTCTTCCTGCGTGCGCTGCGTGACGAGATTGGTCATCACCGACTTCACGCGCGACATCAGATAACCGACGCTGTCGTTCATCTGATACGTAGACAGCGGCGAAACGGGCGGTGGGGTAGGAGAATCCGACATAAAACCCTGAAGCTGCAATAGTTGACTAGGCAGCAGTATAGGCACAATTGCTTGCCGCGGCAAATGTTAATCGAACCGCGAAACGCGCGCTCCGTCCGGCCAGAATCCCTTGTCCCGATAAGGTTTTTCGGCGTGTCGGTCGTGGTGCGGAAGAGGCTCGACCGGGTCGGGGGCGAAGGGCGGGGCAGCCCGTTTTGTTGCGTTGCAACGTGTAGGCCAGCTCTCGCCACTCGCACGTGCTATAATTTGAGGCTCACCAAGCTGCAACGGCGCGCGCCCGTGAAAAACGAGCGCGCGCGTTTGCGCGTTCAAACGGATTTCCAGGTTTCTATGACCCGCGCCCTTCGCAATATCGCCATCATCGCCCACGTCGACCACGGCAAGACCACGCTCGTCGACCAACTGCTCCGCCAGTCCGGCACCTTCCGCGACAACCAGCAGATTGCGGAGCGGGTGATGGATTCGAACGACATCGAAAAAGAGCGCGGGATCACGATTCTCGCGAAGAACTGCGCGGTCGAATACGAAGGCACGCACGTCAACATCGTCGACACCCCGGGGCACGCGGACTTCGGCGGCGAAGTCGAGCGCGTGCTGTCGATGGTCGACTCGGTGCTGCTGCTCGTCGACGCGGTCGAGGGCCCGATGCCGCAGACGCGCTTCGTCACGAAGAAGGCGCTCGCGCTCGGCCTGAAGCCGATCGTCGTCGTCAACAAGATCGACCGCCCGGGCGCGCGGATCGACTGGGTGATCAACCAGACCTTCGACCTGTTCGACAAGCTCGGCGCGACCGAAGAGCAGCTCGACTTCCCGATCGTCTACGCGTCGGGCCTGAACGGCTACGCGTCGCTCGACCCGGCCGCGCGCGAAGGCGACATGCGTCCGCTGTTCGAGGCGATCCTCGAGCACGTGCCGGTTCGCCCGGCCGATCCGGAAGCGCCGCTGCAGCTCCAGATCACGTCGCTCGACTATTCGACGTACGTCGGCCGGATCGGCGTCGGCCGCATCACGCGCGGCCGCATCAAGCCGGGCCAGCCGGTCGTGATGCGCTTCGGCCCGGAAGGCGACGTGCTGAACCGTAAGATCAACCAGGTGCTGTCGTTCAAGGGGCTGGAGCGCGTGCAAGTCGAATCGGCGGAAGCGGGCGACATCGTGCTGATCAACGGTATTGAAGACGTCGGCATCGGCGCGACGATCTGCGCTGTCGATACGCCGGAAGCGCTGCCGATGATCACCGTCGACGAACCGACGCTGACGATGAACTTCCTCGTCAACTCGTCGCCGCTCGCCGGCCGCGAAGGCAAGTTCGTGACGAGCCGCCAGATCCGCGACCGTCTGATGAAGGAACTGAACCACAACGTCGCGCTGCGCGTGAAGGATACCGGTGACGAAACTGTGTTCGAAGTGTCGGGCCGCGGCGAACTGCACCTGACGATTCTCGTCGAGAACATGCGTCGCGAAGGCTACGAGCTGGCCGTGTCGCGTCCGCGCGTGGTGATGCAGGAAATCGACGGCGTGCGTCACGAGCCGTACGAGCTGCTGACGGTCGACGTCGAGGACGAACACCAGGGCGGCGTGATGGAAGAGCTCGGCCGCCGCAAGGGCGAAATGCTCGACATGGCGTCGGACGGCCGCGGCCGCACGCGCCTGGAGTACAAGATCTCGGCACGTGGCCTGATCGGCTTCCAGAGCGAATTCCTGACGCTCACGCGCGGCACGGGCCTGATGAGCCACATCTTCGACTCGTACGCGCCGGTCAAGGACGGCTCGGTCTTCGAGCGCCGCAACGGCGTGCTGATCTCGCAGGACGACGGCGCTGCGGTTGCTTACGCACTGTGGAAGCTGCAGGATCGCGGCCGCATGTTCGTGAAGCCGGGCGACGCGCTGTATGAGGGCATGATCATCGGCATCCACAGCCGCGACAACGACCTCGTCGTGAACCCGATCAAGGGCAAGCAGCTGACCAACGTGCGCGCGTCGGGCACCGACGAGGCCGTGCGTCTCGTGCCGCCGGTCCAGATGTCGCTGGAATACGCGGTGGAATTCATCGACGACGACGAGCTCGTCGAAGTGACGCCGCAGTCGATCCGCCTGCGCAAGCGCTTCCTGAAGGAGCACGAGCGTCGCCGCGCGAGCCGCGAAGGTGCGGTCGACTAAGCATCGATCGTTCCCGAGCACGACGAAAAAGGCTGCCTTCGGGCAGCCTTTTTTGCATCTGCGCGTCGTGCAACCGGATTGCCTGCAAAACACTGTTCCCGCAGGTCGCCGCAATCCGGCAAAACCCCGCCGCGCGGCGCTTTCAGGCACATTTCGCCGTGAACTCCGGTATCGGTTCTGTGATATGCTGCGCGCACGCAAGTTTTAGGTCCTTCCAAGCAAGACTTGATTCGCAATCCGCTAAACGGTCAGGCCGTGTCGCGGAAGGTTGAGTAACCCGCTATTTCTCGAGAAGCTCGAAGAAAGGTGAGCGTAAAATGTCAGATGTAATGAAGCAGTTTCAGCTGAACTCCTATCTGTTCGGCGGCAATGCTTCGTACGTTGAAGAACTGTACGATGCATACCTCAACAATCCGGCATCGGTGCCGGAGAACTGGCGCGAGTATTTCGACGCGTTGCAGAACGTGCCTGCAACCGACGGCTCGAATGCCAATGACGTCGCTCACTTCCCGATCGTCGAATCGTTCGCCGAGCGTGCGAAGGCCAATGCCTTCATCCCCCGTGAAAGCACCAGCAATCTCGCGACCGCACGCAAGCAGGTGCACGTCCAGTCGCTGATCAGCGCCTACCGCTTCCTCGGCTCGCAATGGGCCAACCTCGATCCGCTGAAGCGTCGCGAACGTCCCGCCATTCCCGAACTCGAACCGGCTTTCTACGACTTCTCCGAAGGCGACCTCGACCAGACCTACAGCGCAAGCAACCTGTACTTCGGTTTCGACCAGGCTTCGCTGCGTGACATCGTCAAGGGTCTGCGCGACACGTACTGCGGCACGATCGGCGCCGAGTACATGTACATCAGCGACCCGGAACAGAAGCGCTGGTGGCAGGAGCGCCTGGAGTCGACCCGCGCGACGCCGTCGTTCTCGATCGAGAAGAAGAAGCACATCCTGAATCGCCTGACGGCCGCCGAAGGCCTCGAGCGCTACCTGCACACCAAGTACGTCGGCCAGAAGCGCTTCTCGCTCGAAGGCGGCGAAAGCTTCATCGCCGCGATGGACGAAGTCGTCCAGCACGCGGGCAAGAGCGGCGTGCAGGAAATCATCATCGGCATGGCCCACCGCGGCCGTCTGAACGTGCTGGTCAACACGCTGGGCAAGATGCCGGCCGACCTGTTCGCCGAATTCGAAGGCAAGCACGTCGACGACCTGCCGGCCGGTGACGTGAAGTACCACAAGGGCTTCTCGTCGGACGTGTCGACGGAAGGCGGGCCGGTCCACCTGTCGCTCGCGTTCAACCCGTCGCACCTCGAAATCGTCAACCCGGTGGTCGAAGGTTCCGCGAAGGCGCGGATGGACCGTCGCGGCGACGAAGACGGCCTGCAAGTGCTGCCGGTGCAGATCCACGGCGACGCGGCCTTTGCCGGCCAGGGCGTCGTGATGGAAACGCTGAACCTCGCGCAGACGCGCGGTTACGGCACCCACGGCACGCTGCACATCGTCATCAACAACCAGATCGGCTTCACGACGTCCGACCCGCGCGACGCGCGCTCGACGCTGTACTGTACCGATGTCGTCAAGATGATCGAGGCGCCGGTGCTGCACGTGAACGGCGACGATCCGGAAGCTGTCGTGCTCGCGATCCAGATCGCGATCGACTACCGGATGCAGTTCCACAAGGATGTCGTGATCGACATCGTCTGCTTCCGCAAGCTGGGTCACAACGAGCAGGACACGCCGGCGGTCACGCAGCCGCTGATGTACAAGAAGATCGCGCAGCACCCGGGCACCCGTGCGCTGTACGCCGAGAAGCTCGTGCAGCAGGGCGTGATCACCGCGGAAGACGCCGACAACTACGTGAAGGCGTACCGCAAGGCGATGGACGACGGCCACCACACCGTCGATCCGGTCCTGTCGAACTACAAGAGCAAGTACGCGGTCGACTGGGTGCCGTTCCTGAACCGCAAGTGGACGGACGCAGCCGACACGGCCGTGCCGCTCGCCGAACTGAAGCGCCTGGGCGAACGCATCACGACGGTCCCGGAAAACTTCAAGGTTCACCCGCTCGTCGAGCGCGTGATCAACGACCGCCGCAACATGGCGCGCGGCGACCAGCCGCTCGACTGGGGCATGGGCGAACACCTCGCATTCGCGTCGCTCGTCGCATCGGGCTACTCGGTGCGCCTGACGGGCCAGGACTCGGGCCGCGGCACGTTCACGCACCGTCACGCGGTGCTGCACGACCAGAACCGCGAGCGCTGGAACGACGGCACGTACGTGCCGCTGCAGAACATCGCCGACGGTCAGGCGAAGTTCACGGTGATCGACTCGGTGCTGTCGGAAGAAGCGGTGCTGGGCTTCGAATACGGTTATTCGACCGCCGAGCCGAACACGCTCGTGCTGTGGGAAGCGCAGTTCGGCGACTTCGTCAACGGCGCGCAGGTCGTGATCGACCAGTTCATCTCGTCGGGCGAAGTGAAGTGGGGCCGCGTGTCGGGTCTCACGATGCTGCTGCCGCACGGCTACGAAGGCCAGGGTCCGGAACACTCGTCCACGCGTATCGAGCGTTTCCTGCAACTGTGTGCCGACCACAACATGCAGGTCGTCCAGCCGACGACGCCGGCGCAGATTTTCCACCTGCTGCGTCGCCAGATGATCCGCCTGTTCCGCAAGCCGCTGATCGTCGCGACGCCGAAGTCGCTGCTGCGTCACAAGGAAGCGGTGTCGGACCTGTCGGAACTCGCGAAGGGCTCGTTCCAGCCGGTGCTGGGCGAAACCGACGGCGGCATCGACGCGAAGAAGGTCAAGCGCGTGCTGGTGTGCTCGGGCCGTGTGTATTACGACCTCGTCGCGCATCGCCGCGAAGCGAAGGCGAACGACGTCGCGATCATCCGTATCGAGCAGCTGTATCCGTTCGCGCACAAGCAGTTCGAAGCCGAAATGAAGAAGTACGAGAACGCGACTGAAGTGGTCTGGGTGCAGGACGAGCCGCAGAACCAGGGTCCCTGGTTCTACGTCGAGCACCACCTGAAGGAAGGCATGAAGGAAGGGCAGAAGCTGGCATACAGCGGCCGTCCGGCTTCGGCCTCGCCGGCGGTCGGCTACTACGCGAAGCACTACGAGCAGCAGAAGGCCCTGATCGAAGGGGCATTCGGCCGCCTGAAGAGCGCATCGATCGCGAAATAACCGACGGAAGCGAAACGGGAAGGCGCGCGGCGCTTTCCCGTTCCTTTTGGCCCGCCGGGCGCGTCGCGCGCCGCACCGGCCGAAGGAATCGCACGAACCTCGTCACACCCCAGATTAAGCATCCAGGAAAATCACATGGCTATCGTAGAAGTCAAAGTCCCCCAGTTGTCGGAGTCGGTGTCGGAAGCCACCATGCTGCAGTGGAAGAAGAAGCCGGGCGAAGCAGTCGCGCAGGACGAAATCCTGATCGAACTCGAGACCGACAAGGTCGTCCTCGAAGTGCCGGCGCCGGCAGCGGGCGTGCTCGCGCAAGTGCTGCAGAACGACGGTGACACGGTCGTGGCCGACCAGATCATCGCGACGATCGACACCGAAGCGAAGGCAGGTGCTGCCGAAGCAGCGGCAGGCGCCGCCGAAGTCAAGCCGGCAGCCGCGCCTGCAGCCGCCGCCGCACCGGCCGCTCAGCCGGCAGCCGCAACGGCATCGAGCTCGGCCGCCGCATCGCCGGCAGCAGCGAAGCTGCTGGCCGAGAAGGGCCTGTCGACGGGCGACGTCGCAGGTTCGGGTCGCGACGGCCGCGTCACGAAGGGCGACGCGCTGGCAGCAGGCAGCGCACCGAAGGCTGCTCCGGCCGCCGCACCGGCGAAGACCGCCGCCGCGAAGCCGGCGCTGCCGGAAGTGAAGGTGCCGGCGTCGGCAGCGACCTGGCTGAACGACCGTCCGGAACAGCGCGTGCCGATGTCGCGCCTGCGTGCGCGTATCGCCGAGCGTCTGCTCGAATCGCAGCAGACCAACGCGATCCTGACGACGTTCAACGAAGTGAACATGGCTCCGGTCATGGAACTGCGCAACAAGTACAAGGACAAGTTCGAGAAGGAACACGGCGTGAAGCTCGGCTTCATGTCGTTCTTCGTGAAGGCGGCCGTCCATGCGCTGAAGAAGTTCCCGCTCGTGAACGCATCGATCGACGGTAACGACATCGTCTACCACGGCTACTTCGACATCGGTATCGCGGTCGGTTCGCCGCGCGGCCTGGTCGTGCCGATCCTGCGCAACGCGGATCAACTGAGCCTCGCCGAGATCGAGAAGAAGATCGCCGAATTCGGCCAGAAGGCGAAGGACGGCAAGCTGTCGATCGAGGAAATGACGGGCGGTACGTTCTCGATCTCGAACGGCGGCGTGTTCGGCTCGATGCTGTCGACCCCGATCATCAACCCGCCGCAGTCGGCCATCCTCGGCGTGCACGCGACGAAGGAGCGCCCGGTCGTCGAGAACGGCCAGATCGTGATCCGCCCGATCAACTACCTCGCGCTGTCGTACGACCACCGCATCATCGACGGCCGCGAAGCCGTGCTGTCGCTCGTCGCGATGAAGGATGCGCTGGAAGATCCGGCACGCCTGCTGCTCGACCTGTAAGCCGAGTCTCACCGCATCGACCCGTTCCGCAGGTTCGCGCCCACGTGCGAACCTGCGGGCGTACAAGTAGAAAGGATTGTCATGTCCAAGGAATTTGACGTCGTCGTGATCGGCGCCGGCCCTGGCGGCTACATCGCCGCGATTCGCGCCGCGCAACTCGGCAAGACCGTTGCCTGTATCGAGAAGTGGAAGAACCCGGCCGGCGCGCTGAAGCTCGGCGGCACCTGCCTGAACGTCGGTTGCATCCCGTCGAAGGCGCTGCTCGCGTCGTCGGAAGAGTTCGAGAACACGTCGCACCACCTGGCCGACCACGGCATCACGGTCGACGGCGTGAAGATCGACGTCGCGAAGATGCTCGGCCGCAAGGATGCGATCGTCGAGAAGATGACGAGCGGGATCGAGTTCCTGTTCAAGAAGAACAAGATCACCTGGCTGAAGGGCCATGGCAAGTTCACCGGCAAGACCGACGCCGGCGTGCAGATCGAAGTGAGCGGCGAGGGTGAAGCCGAAGTCGTCACCGCGAAGAACGTGATCATCGCGACGGGGTCGAAGGCGCGTCACCTGCCGAACATCCCGGTCGACAACAAGATCGTGTCGGACAACGAAGGTGCGCTGACGTTCGACGCGGTGCCGAAGAAGCTCGCCGTGATCGGCGCGGGCGTGATCGGCCTCGAGCTCGGCTCGGTGTGGCGTCGCCTGGGTGCCGACGTGACGGTGCTCGAAGCGCTGCCGGCGTTCCTCGGCGCAGCCGACGAAGCACTCGCGAAGGAAGCGGCCAAGCTGTTCAAGAAGCAGGGCCTCGACATCCATCTCGGCGTGAAGATCGGCGACGTGAAGACGACCGCCGACGGCGTGTCGATCGCCTACACGGACAAGGACGGCAACGCGCAGACGCTCGACGCCGACCGCCTGATCGTGTCGGTCGGCCGCGTGCCGAACACCGACAACCTCGGCCTCGAGGCGATCGGCCTGAAGGCGAACGAGCGTGGTTTCATCGATGTGGACGACCACTGCCGCACGGCGGTGCCGAACGTGTACGCGATCGGTGACGTGGTGCGTGGCCCGATGCTCGCGCACAAGGCGGAAGACGAAGGCGTGCTGGTCGCGGAAGTGATCGACGGCCAGAAGCCGCACATCGACTACAACTGTATTCCGTGGGTGATCTACACGTACCCGGAAATCGCATGGGTCGGCAAGACGGAGCAGCAGCTGAAGGCGGAAGGCCGCGAGATCAAGACGGGCAAGTTCCCGTTCTCGATCAACGGCCGCGCGCTCGGCATGAACGCGCCGGACGGCTTCGTGAAGATGATCGCGGATGCGAAGACCGACGAGCTGCTCGGCGTGCACGTGATCGCCGCGAACGCGTCGGACCTGATCGCGGAAGCCGTGGTCGCGATGGAGTTCAAGGCGGCGTCGGAAGACATCGCCCGCATCTGCCATCCGCACCCGTCGATGTCGGAAGTGATGCGCGAAGCGGCGCTCGCGGTCGACAAGCGCTCGCTGAACAGCTGAGCGCGGTATAGCGCCGGCCGGCCATCGGCTGGCGCAACCGTCTCATGACGAAGGCGGGCGGGTTTTTCCCGCTCGCCTTTGTTTTTTCCGGTTTGCCCCGATGAACGTCACCGAATACTACACGCGCGAACTGACCACGCGCGGCTATCAGTCCGATCCCGCTCAGCGCGCGGCCGTCGATCGCCTGCAGCGCTGCTTCGACGAATGGGTCGACTACAAGGCGCGTCGCTCGAACGCGTTCAAGAAGCTCATCAATCACCCGGACCTGCCGCGCGGCGTCTACATGTGGGGCGGTGTCGGTCGCGGCAAGAGCTTCCTGATGGACAGCTTCTACGCGGTGGTGCCCGTGCAGCGCAAGACGCGCCTGCATTTCCACGAATTCATGCGTGAAGTGCACCGCGAACTCGAGGAACTGAAAGGGCAGGCCGATCCGCTCGACGAACTCGCGCGACGCATCGCGAAGCGTTACCGGCTGATCTGTTTCGACGAGTTCCACGTGTCGGACATCGCCGACGCGATGATCCTGTACCGCCTGCTCGATCGTCTGTTCAACAACGGCGTGCAGTTCGTGATGACGTCGAATTACGATCCCGACGATCTGTATCCGGACGGCCTGCATCGCGACCGCATGCTGCCGGCAATCGCGCTGATCAAGGACAAGCTCGACGTGCTCAACGTCGATGCGGGGGTCGATTATCGCCAGCGCACGCTCGCGCAGGTGAAGATGTATCACACGCCGCTCGGCGCGGATGCCGATCGCGAACTGCGCCATGCATTCGGCAAGCTCGCGGCCGTGCCCGATGAGAGCCCGATCCTGCATATCGAGAAGCGCGAACTGAAGGCGCTGCGCAAGGCGGACGGCGTCGTGTGGTTCGATTTCGCGACGCTGTGCGGCGGCCCGCGTTCGCAGAACGACTACCTCGAACTGGCGAGCCGCTTCCATGCGATCGTGCTGTCCGAGGTGCCGCAGATGTCGCCGCGGATGGCGTCCGAGGCGCGCCGCTTCACGTGGCTCATCGACGTGCTGTACGACCACAAGGTCAAGCTGCTGATGTCCGCGGCGGTGCCGGCCGAGGAACTGTACGTCGAAGGCCCGATGGCCAACGAATTCGCGCGTACGGTCTCGCGCATCGTCGAGATGCAGTCGAAGGAGTATCTCGAAACACCGCGCCGCATCGTCGATACGTCGTTGACCTGAGTGGATGCGGGCTTGGGTAATTGGCGGGATTTAAACGTCAATTTCGGTTAAATCAAGTCGATCTACGGGTATTTTCGGATTTGTCTTATATTCATCGTTGAGGTGAGCCGATATTGTGGTGTCATGGTTATTAAGGCTGGAGATGTCCATGACACCGTATCGCGATTTGACCGACCACGAATGGCGCTGCGTCGCGCCGCTTCTGCCCGAAATGCAGCCGCGCACCGAGTTGCGCGGCCGGCCGTTAGCCAATACGCGGGCCGTGCTGAACGGGGTGCTCTGGGTGATCTACAGCGGCGCAACCTGGTCGGCCATGCCGCGCCGTTACCCGTCGTATCAAACATGCCATCGCCGCTTCAAGGTGTGGCACGAAACGGGCACGCTGATGAATGTGATGCGTGAGCTTTATGGCGAAGCCGGCATGAATCTGTGCAATGAACTCTCCGCGCGGATGCGCAAGCACACGCAATCGAAAGCGGCGGAGGCGCGTAGCAACGCAGCACCCGCGTATCGGGCACTAGGCAGCTATGCATCGGGTGCAATGAAGCACGCAGCGTGATTCCATCGCTTTTCGTTGTGCGCGCACCAAAAGAAATCGGCCTGACGACGTTGTCGCAGGCCGATTTTTATTGAGCCGCGCGTTTTGGCGCGTGGAGCGTTATTGCTGGCGAACCCAGGTCTGCGAGCGACCGAGCAGCGACACGCCGATGTAGCCGCGCACCACGAGCTTCTGGCCACCGTCTTCAAGCGTCATCTTGCACTTGTAGACCTTGCCGTTCTCCGGGTCGAGAATGTTGCCGCCGTCCCAGTGGTCGCCGTCCTTCTTCATCGCCTTGATGATCGTCATGCCCTTGATGAGCTGATCCTTGCGCTCGTCCGTGCACGCGGTGCAGCGGCGATCGGGCGTATCGTTCGCGCCGAGGCCCTTGACGACCTTGCCGGTCAGCGCGCCGTCGCCGTCCTCGGCGATCTGCACGAGTGCCTTCGGTTGATGGGTGTTGTCGTCGATCGTTTGCCACATGCCGATGGGGCTGTCGGCTTGCGCGAAGGTGGGGGCTGCGCACGCGAGCAGGGCGCCGGCAATGGCGATTGCACGCAACGGGCGAGTCAGTTGAATCATTGTCATCCTCCTTGTTTTGCATGTCTGTTCGATTCGCCCGCACGCCCGTCTGCATGGGGCGGGCATGTTGCGAGCTTCGCCAGAATACGTGAAACCGCGCGCCACGTTTGATAGAGGGGACTCTAATCGAAACAGCCCGCGTGATGCGGGCTGTTTCGAGGCTTTGGTGACCGATCAGTTGAGCTGATAGGAGAACGCGGCGTTGATGCGTGGGCTGCGTGACGCGCTTTCGACTGGTGCGTCGCCCACCGGTTTGGCGACGTTCAGGTCGAGACTGTAGTAGCGGCTGTCCGTGAGCCGCACGCCGATGCCGACCGACGACATGCGGTTCGGTGACGGCGTGCCCGAGTGCAGATACACGCGCGCCATGTCGTATGCGATGTACGGCGTGATCGATTTCAGATACGTCCAGCCCGGCGTGAAGCCGCGGTTGACTTCCAGCGACATCCCCCAGCCCGAGTCGCCCGACGTTTCGCCCGGCTGGTAGCCGAGCGCGTAACGGGTCGAGCCGAACGAGATCTGCTCGGACGTCGGCAGCGAGTCGGGACTGTATTGCCCGGTCAGCGAAACCGACGTGCCGATCCGGAACGGCCATTCGTTCGTCTGCGTGAAAGTCGCGCCGGTGCGAACGAAGGTCAGCGAGATCGGGTCGTCGTAGTTTGTTGTGGTGCCGCCGTTCGTGCCGATCTGCGATTTCGATGCACCGAGGATATCGAATGCTTTGGCAACGTTGACGCTCAATTTGCGCACCTGCTTCGGCTGGACACTCGTGTAGTCAAACTGCAATTGAAGAACACGAACCTGCGACCGGTTGTCGAGGCTCGCACCGTTGATCTTGTTCTGGTAGCGGTCCTCGTTATGCGACGCATAACCCGACACGGTGCCGAGCAGGCTGCGCTGGTTATTCAGCAAGATCGGATAGGATGCCGAAAGACCTAATTTCTCGTTCTTTACGGTGCGCTCGACGTACGACGGCAACCCCGGGTTGTCGGTCGGCTTGCCGCGATACGTGCTGGCATCGAGTCGCGTGATCAGTCCGCTGCTGCCGACGGGCAGGGCGCCGCTGAACGCGAAGTAGGTTTGCTTGTCGCGTCCCGGCGGCGCGAGCGCCGAGATGCTCAGTTGCTCGCCGAACCGCGTCAGGCCGTTTTCGGTCGCGGTGATGAGCCCTTGGACGCCCGGGTGGTTGAAGTCGATCCCCGTGCTGACGTTGAACGGCTTGCGGTCGACCGCGAGCTCGAGCGTTGTCGCGCCGTCGGTGGTTTGCGGCGGCGGGACATTCGCCTTCACCGTGAGGCCGGGCAGCAGGCCGAACGTGTTCACGTAGCGCTCGAACGTCGCGCGGCGCAGCGGTCGGTCGGCCGTGATGTGCGCGGCAATCGCGCGAATCTTCGGTTCCATCGCGCCGGGTTTGCCGGTGACCTTGACGTCCGACACATAGCCTTCGACCACCGTGATGCGCACGACGCCGTCCTCGAACGTCTGCGCGGGAACGAACGCGAACGACAGCGCGTAGCCGCGCTCTTGGTACAGCTTGGTCACGCCGTTGGCGGTTTCGATCAGCTCGCCGATCGTGATGTCCTTGCCGACGAGCGGCGTGAAGCGGCGCGTGATTTCCTCGAACGGTACCGACTTCACACCTTCGACCTGGAACGTCTTCGGCGTCAGGTGCCGCGACAGCAGCTCTTGCAATTGCGGCGCCTGCGGCGCGACCTGAACGGTGACGTTCGGGCCCGTCTTCGGTGCGTTGATCTGGGGAAGGGAGTCGAGCGGGTTACCGCCGACGCGCGTTTGTGCCTGTGCCGTGCCTGTCGCCGCGATGGCAAGCAGCATCATCCATCTGTCGAGTCTGGATTTCATTGTTCTTCCTCGTAGGCCTTGCTTTTCGTCTTCTTTGTAATGCCGGCGCGCGACATCCGAGTGTCGCGCGCCGCGTGCCGCCATGCCGGTTGTGTTTGTACGGCCGCGCCATTCGCTCCGGCTGCGATGACGCGACCGTCCTCCTTACCTGCCAACGCTACCCAGCGTACCCAGCAACCCCGTGACCGGTGCCAGCAGGCCCGTCGAACCGCTGCCCGACGATGCCGTACCCGACACGCTGCCGACCAGCGACGTGACGGGCGCGAGCGGGCTCGAGCCCCCGGACCCCGCTGCACCGCCCACTGCTCCGGTGACAGTATTCAGCAAACCGGTGACGGGCGCGAGAGGGTTTGCACTGCCTGCGCCACCCGTTGCGCCGCCGAGCGTGCCCGTCACCGTCGACACGAGATTCGTGACGGGTGCCAGCGGACCGCTGCTGCCGCCTGCCGCGCCACCCAGTGCGCCGGTCACCGTGGAGACGAGGCCGGTCACCGGCGCGAGCGGGCCGCTGCCCGAGCCGCCCGTTGCGCCGCCGAGGGCGCCCGTGAGCGAACCGAGCGGCGTCGAGCCGAGACCCGACAGCAGGCCGCCGAGCGGGTTCGTCGAGCCGGAACCCGACGACGAGCCGTTCTGGACGGTTGCCGTCGAGCCGCCGACGAGGCTCGTGATCAGGCCGGGGATCGGCGCCGCGCCATTCGGGCCGTTCGGGTTGACGAGGCCGCCCGCGTTGGTCACGGTGTTGCCGACCGCGGTCACGAGTTGGCCGACGTCGCCGACGAGCGGCTGGCTCGACGTGCCGCCGACCTGCTTGCCGGCCGAGCTGATGGCGCCGCCGATCTGGCCGAGCAGGCCCGAGACGGGTTGGCCGAGGCCGGTCGTCGTGCCGACCTGCTGCGTGACCTGGCCCGCGGTGATCACGAGCGGCGTGATCGCCGAGCTGATCGGTTGCGTGACCTGCTGCACGGCGCCCGACGACAGCGTCGAGCCGATCGTCGTGCCGGCGGCCGTCAGGCCGTTGGCGACCGTGTCGAGCACGGTGCCGACCGGCGTCGTGACCGGCGCGAGCGGTGCCAGCGGGCCCGTGCCCAGCGCCTTGACCGTCGAGCTCAGGCCGGACACCGTGTTGCTGGTTGCGCCGACGACGTTGCCGAGACCGGCAACCGTGGTGCCGACCGGGTCCTTCGTCGAGCCGATCTGTCCCAGCCCGTTGCTCACCGCATCGGCTGCCGCGCCGACGATCGTGCCGGTGCTGGACAGCGTGCTGCCGACGCCCTTCGTCACGCCGTCGCCGAGGCCCGGCAGGCTGATGTTGCCGACCGTGCTGCCGAGGTCGGTGGCCGTCTGGCCGACCGTGCTGATGACACCCTTGGTGCCGGTCGACGAGCCGCTGGTACCGCTCGTGCCGGACGTGCCGCTCGTGCTCGGGTTGTTGTTGTCGTTGCTGCTGGTCGGCGGCGAGCTGACGCCGCCGCCGCCGCAGGCGGCCAGCAGGCACGCCGCGGCGAAGGCGGTGAGGGGCGCGCGCCACTGGCGCAGGGCGACCGTCGGGATGGAACGTTGCTGGGACATGATGGACTCCTCGCTGTCTTTTCGATGAATGGATGTCGGATTACTTGCCGTGCGTGCCGCCGAGCAGGCCGCCGATCAGCGACGTGACGGGCGCAAGCGGATTCGACGACGCGCCCGAGTTCGTGACGGCACCCGTGCCGCCGCTCAGTGCCGGTACGCCGACCGTGCTCGTCACCGTGGAGACGGCGTTCGTCACCGGGGCGAGCGGGCTGCTGCCGCCTGCGCCACCCGTTGCGCCGCCGAGGGCGCCCGTGACTGCGCCGAGGAGACCCGTGACCGGGGCGAGCGGGCCGCCGCTGGTACCACCCGTTGCGCCGCCGAGCGCGCCGGTGACCGTGGAGACGAGGCCCGTAACCGGTGCGAGCGGGCTGCTGCCGCCGCCTGCTGCGCCGCCGAGTGCGCCGGTGACCGTGGAGACGAGACCCGTGACCGGAGCGAGCGGACCGCTGCCGCCGCCTGCTACGCCGCCGAGCGCGCCGGTGACCGTGGAGACGAGGCCCGTGACCGGAGCGAGCGGGCCGCTGCCGCCGCCTGCTACGCCACCGAGTGCGCCGGTGACCGTCGAGACGAGGCCCGTGACCGGTGCGAGAGGACCGCTACCGCCACCCGTCGCGCCACCGAGTGCGCCGGTAACCGTGGAGACGAGGCCCGTGAGCGGGGCGAGCGGGTTGGTCACGCCGCCGGTGCCGCCCGTGAGCAGGCCGCCGACGGCCTTCACGGTGTTGCCCGTCGACGAGACGGTGTTGCCGAGACCCGTGGTGACCGGGTTGCCGCCCGTCGATGCGAGCAGGGCGCCGGCCTGGTTCAGCCCGTTGCCGACCGTGCCGAGCAGCGTGTTGACCGGTGCGCCGAGGCCGGTTGCGGTGCCGATCGTCTGGGTCGTCTGGCCGACCATCGTCGTGATCGGCGTGATGGCCGAGCTGACCGTTTGCGTGACCTGCTGGATCGGGCCGGTCGACAGCACATTGGTGAGCGTGGTGCCGCCGTTCGACACGGCGCCGCCGAGCGTCGTGACGAGGCCGCCGACGGCGCCGGTGACCGGCGCGAGCGGCGACAGCGGGCCGCTGCCGAGGCTCGTGACCAGGTTGCCCGTTTGCGTGACTGCGCCGCCGAGCTGATTGACCACGCCGCCGGTGCTGGCGACCGTGGTGCCGACCGGGTCCTTCGTCGCGCCGAGCTGGCCGAGCCCGTTGCCGAGGCCGTTGCCCAGTGCGGTGACCGCGCCGCCGACGCTTTGCACGATGCCGCCCGCGGCTTGCGTGGTGGCCGGATTGACGCCAGGCAGCGTCTGGCTGCCGATGACGGAGCCGAGACCGGAGACGGTGCTGCCGGCGTTCGTGATGATGTTGCTGCTGCTTGCGAGGACAGTTCCCACTGCGTTCGATGACACACCCGAGGTGCCGGACGTCCCGCTCGTGCCCGAGGTGCCGCTGGTGCCCGACGTGCCGCTCGTACCAGAGGTTCCGCTGGTGCCGGACGTACCGGACGTACCGCTCGTGCCCGAAGTCCCGCTGGTGCCGGAGGTGCCGCTCGTACCCGAGGTGCCGCTCGAGCCGTTGCCGCCCGACGTGGAGATCGTATCGCCGCCGCCGGAGCTCGAACCGCCGCCGCCGAGACCCTGGCTGATGGAGCCGGAGCCGCCGCACGCGGAGAGGGAAAGCATGGCTGCAACGGTGGCCGCGATCAGAGTCGTCCGGAACACGCCATGAGGGATAACCTTAATGTCCATTTCTTCCTCGCATTAAAAATGTGTTGTGAACTGCGTTGTGTTGAGTGGTGCGAGGACTACTCTGCAACTGTCGTGCCATTTCGATGCCCGACGGTTCGGCAACAGGTTTTAAACGAGGCAATTCCTTGTCGGAAAAGGAAGTTACGGAACTTGAAAGATTGTTGAATCTGTTTAAGTGCGGATGAATGAGAACGGTTTCGGCCGTTTCGTAACGTAACGTCACAACATTGGCGTTACGCGTGCGGCGTAACGTGGGGGCCCTGGACGCTTGCTGGACGAGGCCATTGTTTTACTGGTGGATTAGGTGTGCACATCTAACCTATCGTAAATCCTATGTGTAAGTCGTACCGAAACGCCGTACAAATACGTTGTGCTCCCGGTCATTTTTTTCCGTCAGAGTGGTTAAAAGAGGTTGGAATTTAAATGGGATCGGATATAGAATCCGGAGCAGATGTAAGCAAATGTACGGTTCGGTACACTACGTTCGAGGAGGAGCGCTATCGCGAATGTTAACTTGCATCAAATCGTGAGCAATGCCCTTCGGGGCGACCTATAAAGAAAGCGCACCCGGTTGTCGTTACAGCAGATGTGGCGAACGGTTGGGGCAAACGGCCAGATATGCGGGGACGTATACGTATAAAAGGCCAGAAAACGTAAATACAGGCACGAGGAATAAAATGAAAGCAATCATCAAGCGTTTCCTTAAGGAAGAAGACGGGGTTACCGCAGTCGAGTACGGACTCATCGCAGGACTTATCGCAGTCGCTCTCGTCACGGCCATGAGCACGTTGACAACCGGCATCTCGGGGGCGTTCTCCTACATCGCGAGCAAGCTGCCGTCGGTATAACGAACGAGCTTCGGCTCATTTCCCTGTTGTTAGGGGCGCGGATTGCTTCGGCAATCCGCGCGGTAAGTTTTGCCGTTCGGGGCGTAAATGATCCTGCTAACTGGCGTCGGGGTTTTCCTCGCGTGGGCGGTGCTCGTCGCGCTCGAGGACATCCGTCATAGGCGTATACCGAATTCACTGGTGATCGGTGGGTTCGTATCTGCATTTGTGCTCGCCGGGCATAATCCGTTCGGCATATCCGTGAATCAGGCGCTCATTGGCGTACTGATCGGCTTTCTCAGCCTTTTCCCGTTTTTTGTGCTGCGCGTAATGGGTGCCGCGGATGTCAAGGTATTCGCGGTGCTGGGCGCGTGGTGCGGCCCGCATGCGCTGCTGTGGCTCTGGATCATTGCAAGCCTGCTGGCATTCGCGCATGCCGGCACGCTGGTTTTCGCCACCCGTACGCCGGTGTCGGCATTGTGGCAGCGGCGTTCGCCGACGATGCAGATCGCCGGTTTCCGGGCGTCGCCGTATGCCGCGTTTCTCGTGATTCCCGCGGCGCTGTGGTGCCTGTACCGGATCGCGACGGGGGGAATGCAATGACAGCCGTTCTTCCGGCATCCGGCATGCGGCGTCGCCAGCGCGGCGCGACGGCGATCGAGTTTGCGATGGTGCTCCCCGTGTTCTTCCTGATCCTGTACGCGATTATCACGTACGGGATGATCTTCGCGGCCCAGCAAAACCTGACGCTTGCCGCCACGGAAGGCGCTCGCGCCGCGTTGAACTATCAGCAGGTCGGCGCGGCCGCGTCGGTGCAGGCGGCCCAGCAAGCCGCGCTGGCGGCGCGGGCCCAGGCAGCATGCACGGCCGCGACGAACCTGACCACATGGCTGAAAGGGTCGACATGCTCACCCACGCAGCAAGGCAGCTGCTCGTACGACCCGACGATGCTGTGCGTGCAGATCACGCTGACTTATCCCTACTCGCAGAGCCCGCTGATTCCACCGTTTCCGCTGCTCGGTTCGCTGTTGCCGGTGCCGTCGACACTCACCGGAACCGCGATGGTGCAGATCAGCCCGGTCAACATCATATAGACGGCAGCAACGGCGTCGTACCGGGTCGAGGGCGCCCGGTCGGCCATGCTGCGTGGAGAATTCAATCGTGAGTAGCGGGGAAACATAACAACACCATGGCCAACAACCTGACGAAGATCATTGCAGGCTTGCTGATCGCGATCGCGATCCTGCTCGGCGTCTATGCGTGGATGCTCGGTCGCAAGCCGGCCGACGTCGCGCCGGTTGCCGCGACGGTCGCGACGCAGAGCGTGCCGGTCGTCGTGACGACGCGGCCGTTGCAAGCCGGCCAGCCGATTCCGGCCGAGGCGCTGAAGGTGCAGCAGTCGACCGCCGCGCCGCAGGGCGCGTTCGCCGATCCGCTGCAACTGGTTGGCCGCATTCCGGCAGCCGATATTCCCGCGCAGGCGGCCGTCGTCGCGAGCGCATTGTCGTCCGGCCTCGCCGAGCAGCTCGCACCGGGAGAGCGTGCCGTCGCGATCAAGGTCGACGAGACCAACGCGGTCGGCAACCGCGTGCGGCCCGGCAACTATGTCGACGTGTTCCTGAATCTGAAGCGCGACGGGACCGGCGTGGCGATCGGCGGGACGTCGACGGCGGAGATCGTGAATACCCAGGCGCGGCTGCTGATGTCGAAGGTCCGCGTGCTGTCGTTCGGCGATGCGACGACCGAGCGCGACAGCTCGAACGGCTCGGTGGTCGGGACGCGGACCGCGGTGCTGGCGGTGCCGACCGCGCAGGTGGACGCGCTGACGCTCGCCGAGCAGAGCGGCCGGCTCGTGCTCGCGCTGCGTAGCCCGCGCGACGAAGATGTCGCGACGCAAACCGTCGCGGTCCGTGTCGGCGACGACAAGAGCCCGTCGGCGCTTGCCGCGGCGGGCGTGGTGCTGGGCGAGTTGTCGAAGAGCGCGACGACGGCGGCACCGGCCCCGCGTGCGGTGCCGCGGGTGGTCGCGCGGCATCCGAGCGGCGGCAGCATCGAAGTGATTCGGGGTGGGCGGACCGAAACGGTCGCTTATTGAGCGGGACGACGACGGCAAAACAATGAAAAAGAAACTGATTGGTTTGGCTATTGCATTGAGCGCGCTGGCGATGCCGCCGCTGTCGGACGCGGCCGACACGAGCGGCACGATCAGCCTTGCGATCGGCGCGCAGCGGCAGATTGCGACGGGGCGCGCGCTGCAGCGGGTCGCGGTCGGCGACCCGTCGGTGGCCGACGTGCTCGTCGTGAAGGGCGGGCGTGGCGGCGTGCTGCTGGTGGCGAAGAATGCCGGCGCGACGAACGTGATGATTTGGGAGCGCGGCCGCGACGAGCCGACCGTCTATAACGTGAACGTCACGAGCGGTGCGGCGCGGGCACTGCTCGACGGCACGTCGCCGAGCGTGAACACGTATGGCGGCACGACGGTGATCGGCGGTGCGGCCGGAACGCTCGACGGGCATCAGCGGGCGGTCCATGCGGCGAAGACGGTCGGCGGCAAGGACGGGACGACGCTCGATGCGTCGACGATTTCCGGCAAGAACGTCGTGCAGGTCGATGTGCGGGTCGTCGAATTCAGCCGTTCGGTGCTGAAGCAGGCGGGCCTGAACTTCTTCAAGCAGAGCAACGGCTTTGCGTTCGGCGCCTTCGCGCCGACGGGGCTCACCTCGATTACCGGTACGCCGGGCGGCTCGCTCACCTACAACACGAGCGTACCGATTTCGTCGGCGTTCAACCTCGTCGTCAATTCGGTGTCGCGCGGATTGTTCGCTGACCTGTCGATTCTCGAGGCGAACAACCTGGCGCGCGTGCTCGCACAGCCGACGCTCGTCGCGTTGTCCGGCCAGAGCGCGAACTTCCTCGCCGGCGGCGAAATCCCGGTGCCGGTGCCGCAATCGCTCGGCACGATCTCGATCGAATGGAAACCCTACGGCGTCGGGCTGACGGTCACGCCGACCGTGCTGAGTCCGCGGCGGATCGCGCTGAAGGTTGCGCCCGAGTCGAGCCAGCTCGACTTCGTGCATTCGATCACGATCAACAGCGTGCAGGTGCCCGCGCTGACGACGCGGCGCGCGGACACGACGGTCGAGCTCGGCGACGGCGAAAGCTTCGTGATCGGCGGCCTGATCGACCGCGAAACCACGTCCAACGTCAACAAGGTGCCGTTCCTGGGCGATCTGCCCATCATCGGCGCGTTTTTCAAGAATCTGAGCTACCAGCAGAACGACAAGGAGCTCGTGATCATCGTGACGCCGCATCTCGTTGCACCGATCGCGCAGGGCGCGCCGCTGCCGGCGACGCCGGGCGAGCTGTCCGAGCAGCGCGACGGTCCGGTGTGGCGTTCGTACCTGGGCGGCATGGCATCGCCGGACGCAGGGCCGGGGTTCTCGAAATGAGCGCGCCGAATCGTTACCGGACCGCGCAGGCCGTCGCGCACGACGCGATGCCTTGCTTCATTGGGAGTATCCAAGATGAATGCGAGAACCTACTCTTTGGCTGAGCCCGCCGTCACCGACCACTTCGTCTGCGCATCCTCGCTTGCGGAGCATGTGCACTGGCTGTCGCAATCGCTGGTGGCCGCCGGCGCGGTCGAAGGGGTGCCGCTCGATGGCGCCGCGCTGTCGCAGCGTATCGGCGTGTTGAATCCGGCACTGGTGTTCATCGATTTTTCCGGTGATTGCGCGGCGGCAAGCACGGTGGTCGCCGCGGTACGCGCGGCGCATCCGGGCGTGCCGGTCGTCGCACTGGGCTCGCTCGCGCAGCCGGAAGGGGCGCTCGCCGCGCTGCGCGCGGGCGTGCGCGATTTTGTCGATTTCTCCGCACCAGCCGACGAAGCGCTGCGGATCACGCGCGTGTTGCTCGACAACGTGGGCGAGCCGGCCAATCGTCACGGAAAGGTCACCGCATTGCTTGGCGGGCGCGCCGGAATGGGTGTGAGCACGCTCGCCGCGAACCTGTCGGTGCTGATGCAGCGGCGGCCGGCCGATCCCGCGCGCACGGCGGCGCTGCTCGATCTCGGGCTGCCGGCCGGCGACGGCGCGTTGTTCCTGAACACGCGCTGCGAATTCCATTTCGTCGAGGCCGTGCGCAACCTGCGCCGGATCGACCGCACGTTCGTGACCACCGCACTCGCGCGCCATTCGAGCGGCGTCGCGCTGACGACGCTGCCACCGAATCTCGCCGAGCTGCGCGACGTGGCGACAGCGTCGTGCGCGGCGTTGCTGAACCGGCTGCGGGCGTTCTTCGATCACCAGATCGTCGATCTCGGCGGCTTCCCGAATCGCGAATTCATTGCGCAGGTCGTGAACCTCGCGGACGAAGCATGGCTCGTTTGCGATCAGGGCGTGGCATCGGTCGTATCGGCGGTCGAGATGCTGGACGGGTTGCGCGAGGCAGGCGCCGCGACCGACCGGATCCGGCTCGTCGTCAACCAGTTCGATGCCGAGCTCGGGCTGATGCCCGCGCAGATCGCCGAACGGCTCGATCTGTCGCTGCTCGCGACGCTGCCGTCGCGGCGCGTGTCGATCGGGCATGCGGCGAACCAGGGCAAGCTGATCGCCGAAGTCGCGGAACGCGATCCGTACGTTCGTGCGCTCGGGCCGCTGGTCGAGCGGCTCGCGGGCGCGCCGGCGCCGGGAGCGGCACAGCGTGCGGCCGGCGGCCTCTCGGCGCTCAAGCGAATCATTCAATCCTCTACGAAGCGGTCGTAAGCGATGGCACACGACATTCAATTTGCCGACGGCGCAGCGCCGTTCTCGCAAACGCAACAGTTCCACGACATCAAGAATGCCGCGCACGAGCATCTGCTCACGCGGATCGAGGAGCTGGGCGCCGAATTCGGCCGTTGGTCGCGACAGGCGATCAACCAGTTCGTCGATCTCGAAATCGACAGCTTCGTGCGGTTGCGGCGCATCCCGCTCAACGAGAGCGAGGTGCGTGCGGTGGCCGAGGCGCTGACGAAGGAGCTCGCCGGCTTCGGGCCGATCGAAGACCTGTTGGCGGACCCGCACGTCGAGGACATCCTGATCAACGGCTACAACGACATCTACGTGTCGCGCCACGGGATCCTGTCGAAGCTGCCGATCCGCTTCACCGACAACGCGCATCTGCTGCGGATCGTGCGACGGATTCTCGCGCCGGTCGGCCGGCGGCTCGACGAATCGAATCCGATGGTCGATGCGCGGCTGCCCGACGGCGGGCGGGTCAACGTCGTGATCGAACCGTTGTCGATCGACGGCCCGGTCGTGTCGATCCGGAAGTTCCGCAAGGACCCGCTGAAGCCCGAGGACCTGCTGGGCAACGGTACCTACAACGAGGAAATCGGCCGACTGCTCGAGGCCGCGGTCGACGCGCGCTGCAACGTGCTCGTGTCGGGCGGCACCAGTTCGGGCAAGACGTCGCTGCTGAACGCGCTGGCGTTCCACATCCCGATGGCGGAACGCGTCGTGACGATCGAGGATACGGCCGAACTATCGCTGAATCACCCGCACGTCGTGCGGCTCGAAAGTCGTCCCGGCGGATTCGACGGCAGTGGCGTCGTGACGATTCGCGACCTGCTGCGAAACACGCTGCGGATGCGGCCGGACCGGATCATCGTCGGCGAAGTGCGCGGCGGCGAGGTGCTCGAAATGCTGCAGGCGATGAATACCGGCCACGATGGATCGATGGGCACCGTGCACGCCAGCTCGCCGCGCGAATGTTTGTACCGGCTCGAGATGCTGGCGGGTTTCGCCGGTTTTCAGGGAACCGAAGCAAGCCTGCGACGGCAGATCGCCAACGCGATCGACTTCATCGTGCAGATCGGCCGGCTGTCCAACGGCCGCCGCCGCATCCTGTCGATCACCGAAGTCACCGGCATGTCGGACAACATCGTATCGACGCAGGAGCTGTATCGCTACGAAGCGCGCGTCACGCCGGAGGGCGAAGAGATCGATCATTGGGAATCGCTCGGCATTCATCCGCATTCGCCGAAGCTGGCGCGTTTCCGCAGTACGCTGGTGTCGGCGGGCGGCGGTGGTGGCGGGTTCGGTGGCAGCTTCGGGCGAGGCGGGGGCTTCAATGTCTAGCGC
>NZ_JACFYV010000057.1:0-35317 GCF_016759955.1 Burkholderia sp. KCJ3K979 | reverse complement strand
GCGGCGCGGCCGGCCCCCGCGCCGCGATCGCGAGGCGGGGCGCCGCCGTTACTTCACGACCGCCCGCCATGCGGTTCGCGCGTAGACGAGCAGCAACGGCAGCAGCGCCAGCGCGAACAGCAGGCAGAGTGCCAGCACCCACACGGGCCACTGTTCCGGATTGCCGCGCGCCCAGTAGCGATACGGCACGCTCAGGAAGGCGATTTCCATCAGCAGCGCGCTGAGCGGCACGAGCCCGTTCAGCACCACCGCCATGCCGAAGCGGGCCGCGCCGTCGATCTTCTTCCCGGCGCCATACGCCGCGATCAGGTAGACGAAATACCCGATGATCGCGACCATCACCGTGCCGCCGGCCAGCAGCCCGATACTGCGCACGCTGCGCTCGTGCCACTGATGGGCGCCCTGCGGCAACACGACATCGACCTTCTCGCCGATGTCGGGCACGGCGCCCGAGCGAATGTTGCCCGGTAGCGTGATACGTTCGCCATCCGGCATCACGGCTTCCAGGATCGACGTGTACTTGATGCACCGGTACGACGAGGTTCGTCCCGAGCTGTCGCGGCGCTCGCAGGTGTCCCACTCGGACTGGTAGGACACGACGGTCGCTTCGTATGTCGGCGACACCGCCAGTGCGTAGAGCTCGTCGCCGATCCAGTACGCGAACGGGAACGACAGCGACACCAGGCAAAAACACACGAGCCACCAGAACGCGACCGCGCCGCCGGCCCCGCGCTTGCTGCCCGTCTGGCGGCGCACCATGCGCGACGCGAGCCAGTAAGCGACCACGCCGAATACCACCACGCACACCACGAAAACCTTGCCCGCATGCGTCAAAGCCATCTGCCCTCTCCCCGCTGGCCGGTCGAATCGCCGCCGGCCGTGTTGTGATCCAGATCGATCGTCGCGTCGCCGTCGCGCGTCGCGCGTCGCCCGTCGACCGCTATGCCGGCTCGCCGACGAAGCGCAGCGTAGCCGATTCCCCCGACAGCAACGCGCGATTCGCGTCCGCCGCCGCGCGCAGGTAATCCCACAGCGCGGTCACGCGCCGCAGCTTGCGCAGATCCTCGCGGCACGTCAGCCAGAAACACCGCGTGACGACCACGTCGTCCGGCAGCACGGGCACCAGCGCCGGCTGCGTGGCCGCCATGAAGCACGGCAGGATCGCCAGGCCGCCGCCCTGCAGCGCCGCGAAAACCTGCGCGATCACGCTGGTCGTGCGCAAGCCCGCCGTCGCGCCGGGCACCGCGCGGTCCAGGTACAGCAGTTCGTTGCTGAACGCGAGATCGTCGACGTAGCTGATGAACGCATGCCGCGCGAGATCGTCGGTGCACGTGATCGGCGCGTGGTTCGCCAGATAGTCGTGCGTCGCATAGAGCCGCAACTGGTAGTCGCACAGCTTCGTGACCACGTAAGGCCCGCGCTCGGGCCGTTCGAGCGTGATCGCGAGATCGGCCTCGCGCTTGGGCAAGTTGACGAAATGCGGCACCGGCAGCAGGTCGACCGTCACGTGCGGATGCGCGGCGCGGAACCGCGCGAGCTGCGGCGCGAGGAAAAAGCAGCCGAACCCTTCGGTCGACCCGATCCGCACGTGGCCCGACAGCGCCTCGCCGGTGTTCGCGACCTGGTCGCACGCGGATTGCACGGTCGTCTCCATCGCGTCCGCATACGCGACGAGCCGCTGCCCTTCCGCCGTCAGCGTGAAGCCGCCCGAGCGCGACTTGTCGAACAGCAGCGTGCCCATCGCGGCCTCGAGCGCGCGGATGCGCCGCGCGACGGTCGTGTAGTCGACCCCGAGCCGCTTCGCGGCGCCGCTCGCGCGCTGCGTGCGCGCGACCTCGAGGAAAAAGCGCAGATCGTCCCAGTTCAGGTTGCCGGAAACCGGCTCGGTGGCATGTCGCATCGGCGAGGGAAAAAGGCGGGCGTCTCCGGGCCGGCCGTCGATGTGCATAAATGCACATCCAACCGGTTTCTTTATCGGTACATCATGAATCTGCGCATAACTATACTCGACCGTGACCTGCGGACCATGAGCCGCGGGCAATGAAACCGGAGACACCATGCAGACCCGATCCACCCTCGATGAGCATGCGACCATCGCGACGCCGGCGCCCGAGCGCACCGCGAAGCACTACCTGCTGGCCGGCTGGGCCAGCATGGCCGGCACCACGATCGAGTGGTACGACTTCTTCCTGTACGGCACGGCCGCCGCGCTCGTGTTCAACCGTATCTTCTTCCCGTCGCTGGACCCGGTCGTCGGCACGCTCGCCGCGTTCGGCACGTTCGCGGTCGGCTTCATCGGGCGGCCGATGGGCGGCATCGTGTTCGGCCACTTCGGCGACCGCATCGGCCGCAAGTCGATGCTGATGATCACGCTGCTGCTGATGGGCGTGCCGAGCATGATCATCGGGCTGATCCCGTCGTACGACAGCATCGGCTACTGGGCCGCCGCGCTCCTGATCGCGATGCGCTTCCTGCAGGGCATGGCGGTGGGCGGCGAATGGGGCGGCGCGGTGCTGATGGCCGTCGAGCACGCGCCGAAGGGCCGCAAGGGGCTGTTCGGCAGCCTGCCGCAGACGGGTGTCGGGCTCGGCCTGATCCTGTCGTCGGTGGCGATGGCCGCGGTGGCCGCGCTGCCGGAAGCCGACATGCTGTCGTGGGGCTGGCGCGTGCCGTTCCTCGCGAGCATCGCGCTCGTCGGCCTCGGCTGGTTCATCCGCGCGAAGGTGCCGGAATCGCCCGACTTCGAGAAGATGCAGCGCCAGGGCAAGGCCGAGAAATCGCCGGTGACGGCCGCGCTGCGCCGCCATCCGCGCGAGGTGCTGACGATCGTCGGCGCACGCGCCGCCGAGAACACCTGGTTCTACATGGTCGTCACGTTCGCGCTCGCTTACGCGACGCAGCAGCTGCATCTGCCGAAGGCCGAGATGCTGCACGCGATCACGGCCGGCGCGGCGCTGTCGCTCGTCACGATGCCGCTGTGCGGGCATCTGAGCGACCGCATCGGCCAGCGCCGGATGTTCGCGATCGGCCTCGTGCTGATGTGCGCGTTCGCCGCGCCGTTCTTCATGATGCTCGGCACGCAGCAGACGTCGACTGCATGGTGGGCGATCGTGCTCGGCCTCGGCGTCGTGTTCCCGATCCTCTATGCGCCGGAATCGCTGCTGTTCGCGCAGCAGTTCCCGGCGGAAATCCGCTACAGCGGCATCTCGCTGTCGGTGCAGCTGGCCGGCGTGATCGGCGGCGGCTTCGCGCCGATGATCGCGACGTCGCTGCTCAAGGCCGGCGGCGGCCAGCCGCACTACGTGATCGCGTACCTCGTCGGCTTCGGCGTGTTCGCGCTCGTGTGTACCGCATTGATGCGCCCGGCGCGCGCCTGAGCACGCCGGCCGGCATTCGATCTTCAGTTCGTCCTGTCGCCCGCCGCGCCTGCACGCGTGGCGGACGCAGGCCCCCTTTCGTCATCGCACATCGTTTCCCCGGAGAGTTCCATGAACGCCGCAGTTCCCCAGACCACCCTCGCCCTGCCCACCGCCAAGCTGCTGATCGACGGCGCGTTCGTCGAATCGCACAGCACCGAGTGGGGCGACATCGTCAACCCCGCGACGCAGGAAGTGATCGGCCGCGTGCCGTACGCGACGCTCGACGAGGTCGATGCCGCGATCGCGGCCGCGCAGCGCGCGTTCCAGACCTGGAAGACGACGCCGATCGGCGCGCGGCTGCGCATCATGCTGAAGTTCCAGGATCTCGTGCGCCGCAATCTCGAACGGATCGCGCACACGCTGACGGCCGAGCAAGGCAAGACGCTGCCCGACGCGCAGGGCGACATCTTCCGCGGCCTCGAAGTGGTCGAGCACGCGTGCTCGGTCGGCACGCTGCAGCAAGGCGAATTCGCGGAGAACGTCGCGGGCGGCGTCGATACCTACACGCTGCGCCAGCCGATCGGCGTCTGCGCGGGCATCACGCCGTTCAACTTCCCCGGGATGATTCCGCTGTGGATGTTCCCGATGGCGATCGTCTGCGGCAACACGTTCGTGCTGAAGCCGTCCGAGCAGGACCCGCTGTCGACGATGCAGCTCGTCGAGCTCGCGCTCGAGGCCGGCGTGCCGCCAGGCGTGCTGAACGTCGTGCACGGCGGCAAGACGGTGGTCGACCGCCTGTGCACGCACCCGGACATCAAGGCGATCTCGTTCGTCGGCTCGACGCGCGTCGGCACGCACGTGTACAACCTCGGCAGCCAGCACGGCAAGCGCGTGCAGTCGATGATGGGCGCGAAGAACCACGCGGTCGTGCTGCCCGATGCGCACCGCGAGCAGTCGATCAACGCGCTGGTCGGCGCGGGCTTCGGCGCGGCCGGCCAGCGCTGCATGGCGACCTCCGTCGTCGTGCTGGTCGGCAAGGCGCGCGACTGGCTGCCCGATCTCGTCGACAAGGCGAAGGCCCTGAAGGTCAACGCGGGCGCCGAAGCCGGCACCGACGTCGGCCCGGTCGTGTCGAAGGCGGCGAAGGCACGCATCCTGTCGCTGATCGACGCCGGCGTGAAGGAAGGCGCGACGCTGCTGCTCGACGGCCGCGACGTGAAGGTGCCCGGCTACGAGCAG
The DNA here is from genome assembly GCF_016759955.1 of Burkholderia sp. KCJ3K979. Classification (NCBI taxonomy): domain Bacteria; kingdom Pseudomonadati; phylum Pseudomonadota; class Betaproteobacteria; order Burkholderiales; family Burkholderiaceae; genus Burkholderia; species Burkholderia sp. KCJ3K979. The sequence continues at coordinate 30,719 of NZ_JACFYV010000057.1, read as the reverse complement.
GGGAATTTCGTCGGCCCGACGATCTTCTCGGGCGTGACGACCGACATGTCGATCTACACGGAAGAAATCTTCGGACCGGTGGTGGTCGTGATGGAAGCCGACACGCTCGACGACGCGATCGCGCTCGTCAACCGCAACCCGATGGGCAACGGCGTGGGCCTCTTCACGCAGAGCGGCGCGGCCGCGCGCAAGTTCCAGAGCGAGATCGACGTCGGCCAGGTCGGCATCAACATCCCGATTCCGGTGCCGGTGCCCTACTTCAGCTTCACCGGCTCGCGCGGCTCGAAGCTCGGCGATCTCGGCCCGTACGGCAAGCAGGTCGTGCAGTTCTACACGCAGACCAAGACGGTCACCGCGCGCTGGTTCGACGACGACGCGACGGCCGGCGGCGTGAACACGACGATCGCGCTGCGCTGAGGAGGAGCTTCGCCATGGAAATCGCCTTCATCGGACTCGGCAACATGGGCGGCCCGATGGCCGCCAACCTGCTCAAGGCCGGCCACGCGCTGACGGTGTTCGACCTCGACGCGCATGCGGTCGACGCCGCGGTGCGCGCCGGCGCGGCGGCGGCGACGTCGCCGCGTGACGCCGCCGCGCGCGGCTCGTTGATCATCACGATGCTGCCGGCCGCGCAGCACGTGCGCGCCGTCTACCTCGGCGACGACGGCGTGCTGGCCGGCGCACGCGCCGGCGCGACGCTGATCGACTGCAGCACGATCGATCCGGGCACCGTGCGCGCGGTGGCCGACGCGGCCGCGCAGCGCGACTTCCCGCTCGCCGACGCGCCCGTGTCGGGCGGCACCGGCGGCGCGCAGGCCGGCACGCTGACGTTCATGGTCGGCGCCGATGGCGCGCTGTTCGAGCGCATCCGCCCGGTACTGCTCGACATGGGCAGGAACGTCGTGCACTGCGGCGGCACCGGCACCGGGCAGATCGCGAAGATCTGCAACAACCTGCTGCTCGGCATCTCGATGATGGGCGTATCGGAAGCGATGGCGCTCGGCGCCGCGCTCGGCATCGATCCAACCGTGCTGGCCGGCATCATCAACACGTCGACCGGCCGCTGCTGGAGTTCGGACGCGTACAACCCGTATCCGGGCGTGAGCGACACCGCGCCGGCCGCGCGCGGCTATGCAGGCGGCTTCGCGGCGAACCTGATGCTGAAGGATCTCGGGCTCGCGACCGAAGCCGCACGCAGCGCGCATCAGCCGGTCTGGATGGGCGCGCTCGCGCAGCAGCTGTATCAGTCGATGAGCCAGCAGGGGCTCGGCACGCTCGACTTCTCCGCGTGCGTGAAGCTGTACGAGGCGCAGCCGGCCTGATGCGCCCGGCCGACGCGGACGTGCGTCGACCCGCGATGGGCTGGAACGGCATCGCGGGTCGGTTTGCAGGCGGGGGAAGAAAAACGCGGGCGGCGTCGTCATGCCGCCGCTCGGTCAACCGCGCGGGTTCGACGCCGTCTCGAAGGTCGGATGGCACTCGAACGCGAGTTCGGAGCGTGCGTCGACGCGGCGGCCGCCGGTCAGCGATTCCTGCTTCACGCTGGCGCGCATCCCGCGCTGCGTGCAGTAGTTGGTGGCTTCGTTGACGGCCTTCTCGTGGGCGTCGGCCCACGTCGTCGACACGCCGACCGTGCGCGTCGTCACGGTGTACACGTTCGGGTTCGACGTCGCGGTCACGTCGGAAGCAGTCGAACACGCGGCGAGCAAGCATGCAGCAGCCGCAATGGTCAACCATCGCAGGGTTCGAAAAAAGACTGGAATGGACATGGAGGGCAGGCGCACGCCGGTCGACGTGCATTGAGCAACATTGGCGACAGTATGCCTGCTCGATCGCCGGAGATCATGCCCCTTTCGGTGAACACATTGTTTCGAATGGTTAAACGATGGCCGAATCCGGCAAGAATTACAGCCGTCGCCGGCCATCGTTTTCGTTCGTCAGGTCATTTCGCCCGGCATGCCCGCCGGCGCGGCCGCTCACGCCGGCACGACGGTCAATGTGCACCCGCCTGACGGATTCGCGCGGATGCTTCCGCGAGGTTGCGCCACGCCGGCTGCCCCGGTGCGTACCGCGCGCGGATGTAGGCGGCAAGCTCGGCCATCTGCCGATCGTCGAAGGCATCGCCGAAGCCCGGCATGTAGCCGAGCCGGTCGGTGGCCGGCTGGTCGATCCCGTGGTGCAGCACGCGCAGCAGATTGTCCGGCGTCGCCTGGCTGACGCTCGTGTTGAGCCCCATCAGCGGCCGCACGCCGAAATGTCCGACGCCGCCCGATTCCGCATGACACACCGCGCACGCCGCGTCGAACGCGCGGCGGCCGTTCTCGAGGCCGAGCGTCGCGAGGGTTTCCGCGCCGCGCGCCTGGCGGTCGGCCGCAGCCGCGGCGACGGCCGCATCGACGGGCGGCGACAGCGACGCCAGATAATGCGCGATCGCCCGCACGTCGGATTCGGGCAGCGCCGCGAGCCCCGCGACGACCGGCGCCATCGGCCCGGCCGCGACGCCGTGCTGTGCCGAGAACCCGGTGCGCAGATAGTCGAACAGCGCGCCTTCGGTCCACGGCACGGGCGAAGCCGGCGACGCGACGAGCGGCGGCGCGACCCAGCCTTCCGCTTCGCCGCCCGACAGATAGGCGAGACCACCCTTCTCCGCACCGAGCGCGTTGCGCGGCGTGTGGCAGGCGCCGCAGTGCCCGGCGCCGTCGACCAGATACTTGCCGCGATTCCACATCGCCGAGCGCGCCGGGTCCGGCGCAAACGGCCGTGCGTCGTGAAACAGCCAGTTCCAGCCGGCCACCAGACGCCGCTGATCGAGCGGAAACGGCAGCTTCGTCTGCGGCGGCACGTGCTTCACCGGCGGCTGCGACATCAGGTACGCATAGAGCGCGAGCAGATCGGGCTCGCTCAGCTTCGCGAATGCGGTGTACGGGAACGCCGGGTACAGGTGCGAGCCGTCGCGCGAGATGCCTTCGCGCATCGCGCGGGCGAACGCCGGATACGACCAGTTGCCGATGCCGGTTTCCGGATCGGGCGTGAGGTTCGTCGTGTAGATCGTGCCGAACGGCGTATCGAGCGCGAGCCCGCCCGCATTGGTCGCGCCGCCGGGCGCCGTGTGGCACACCGCGCAATCGCCGGCGAGCGCGACCAGGCGGCCGCGTTCGAGCGTCGCCACGCTCCACATCGCGCCGTCCGCGCCGCCGGGCGCAACAGGCGCAAGCGGCGCGATCGGCGCGGGGCCCGGCAGGATCGCGCACGCCAGCCCGATCAGCCCGCCGACCACACCGCCCGCGCCGCGCATCGTATCCGGACAGGTCGCCATGCGCGCGATGCGTGGCGGCATCGAAGGCAACCAGCTCGTGTGCGATCGCGTCGGGCCGCGCATCGGCATCGGTCTCGTCGTGCGCCGGCCGCGCCGACAACCGTGCGCCCATCACGCGAGAAATCGCGGCCTCGATCTGCCATGCGGGCAGGCCGGCCAGCGACGCGTCGGCCGGCTCGCCGCTGCCTTGCCCGGCCACGACGCGCCGCACCGCGACATCGCCGGTCGCACGGTCGACCTCGAGATCCACGACCCACGCTGACCAGTGCGGATCGCCGTGACGATCGGCATCGTCGCCGGACGCGGATGCGGATGCGACTGTGCGCGCGTCGCCCCGCTCGCCATCGAAGGCGAAGCCGCGACCGCTGACACGCGACGCCGCGTTCGCCCGCGGCGCAACCGGCACGCCCCAGGCAGCGCGTTCGCTGACCATCCGGATCGTTTCGCGGGGCCCCGCGTCCCGCGCGGCGTCGAGATGCTGCAACCGCAACGCGACCGGGTCGCGCCGCAACGCGCCCGCGAGTTCGTCGACGAAGGATTCGCGGGCAAAGACGTGCGCGTGACCGGGAATCGCGCCATCGGCATCGACCAGCTCGATCGACGTCTGCGCGTGCCGGTAGACGAACGGCGATGCGGCGCTGGAATCGGCGCGTGCCGCGGCTCCGCGAGCATCGTTCGTGGCTGGGCCGACTGCCTGCGCACGGTAGCGCCACGTGGTCATCCTGCCGTCGGGCGCGGTCCGCGTTTCGATATCGAACGAGGCAGGCGTGCGCGCATCGCCGATCGGCCAGGCGTAGCGTGCGCGGTGCGGCGGCGCGGCGGCGGCGGCCGCGTCATCGTGCGGTGCGGGTTCCGCCACACACGCCGGCGCCATCGGCGGACCTGCGTCAGGCTTCATCGCCGCCTCGCAGATAGCGTGCGGCGCGATGCACCGCGCGGATGATCTCCAGATGCGTGCCGCAACGGCACAGGTTGAAGCGCAACGCATCCCGGATCGCCGCATCGTCGGGCGCGGGGTGGCGGTCGAGCAGCGCCTTCGTGCTCATGATCATGCCGTTCAGGCAGTAACCGCATTGCGCGGCCTGCTCGTCGATGAACGCGCGCTGGATCGGATGCGGCGCGTCGCACGACCCGAGCCCTTCCAGCGTCGTGACGTCGCGCCCGTGCGCGGCGGCGGCCGGCACAACGCACGAACGCGTGGCCTGCCCGTCGACGAGCACCGTGCACGCCCCGCACTGCCCGAGCCCGCAGCCGTACTTCGGGCCGTTGAGCGTGCAGTCGTTGCGCAGGACCAGCAACAGCGGCGCGTCGGGCGCGGCGTCGGCGAAGGTGTGCGGCGTGCCGTTCACGCGAAACGCCAGCGGCCGCGACGGAGAAGCGGGATGGGACATGAAGGGATCCGGAATACGACGGGCGGGCCGGCGTCGGCCGTCGGCGGGCACGAGCCGCCGGCTGGCGCCTGCCGGCGCGCCTGACATATAACACGCCGAAATGCGCGTTGCCGCGCATCGATTCCCGCGCCGGCGCAGCGGCTGCAAAACGGACGCAAAGCGCCGGCCGGCGCGGGCGCCGCGCGTCAGGCCACGGCCGCCACACTGCTGCGCAACGGCGCTTCGAGCGGCACGTCGAACACGTCGTAACCGAATACCCACGACGGGTCCTCGTTGGTGCGCAGCCACGTATTGTTGTGCGACACGAGCTGCACCTTCGACGCGCGTGCCGCGCGGTTCGCCTCGTACAGCGCGAACGCGCCCGCGTAATCGCCGACGCCGACTTCGTCGAGACAGCGCGCGAGCATCGCGGCATCCTCGATCGCCATCGCGGCGCCCTGCGCCATGTGCGGCTTCATCGGATGGCACGCGTCGCCGAGCAGCACGAGCCGGCCGCGGCTCCACAACGGCAGCGGATCGCGTTCGAGCAGCGGCCATTTGGTGATCGACGGCGACACGTCGATCAGATGCTGGATGTCAGAGTGGAAACCGGCGAACGCTTCGCGCATCTCGTCGCGGCTGCTGTCGACCATCGACACGCCCTCCGGCCATTCGGCCTGCGGCACGCCCGTCACGTAGTAGTACTCGTCGCGCTTCTCGGTCACGTAGTAGACCATCATGTGGCGATCCTCCGACCACCACTTCACGCACATGTCGTACGGCTTGTTGCCGAGCAGCGCGGCCGGGAACACCGCGCGGTGCGCGACATAACCGGTGTAGCGCGGCGGTTCCGCACCGAGCAGGTGCTCGCGCAGCCGCGAATTCACGCCGTCCGCGCCGATCGCGATATCGGCCGTCTCGATGCTGCCGTCGGTAAATGTGAGGCGCACGTCGCTGCCCGTGTCCTCCACCGCCGCGAGCTTCTTGCCGAAGCGGATCGTGCCGGGCGTCACCGCCTGCGTCATCAGCGCATGGAAATCGCCGCGATGCACGGTCAGGTAGCTCGCGCCGTAGGCCTTGCGCGCGTAGTCGCCGAGCGGAATCCGCGACAGCACGTCGGCCGTGCGCCAGTCGCGGCTGTACCAGAAATCCGGATGCGAACCCATCGTTTCCAGCGCGTCCTCGCAGCCGATGCGCCGCATGATCTTCATCACGTTCGGGCCGAGATGGATGCCCGCGCCGAGACGCGAGAACGCGGGCGCCTGCTCGTACAGCGCGACGTCGTAACCGCCGCGCTGCAGCAGCGCGGCAGCGGCCGTGCCGCCGAGACCGGCGCCGATGATTGCGATACGGGGTTTGCTCATGCGGATCTCCTGATCGTGGGCCCATTGCCGAACGCGGCGCCAGGGCGAGCGGATTGAATGGCGTTTATTTAGCGTACACACTCAATTTATTCAGGACAAGCAGATTATTGACCGATGCCGACGTCTCCGGGAAAGCACCAATAAATCTCCTGAAATCCATACACACCAACAATCCACCCATGGCGGACGTAATTTTGATCCATTGCCATTTTCAAATGTACACACTAGACTTTGCCCAACATCCGGCGATCCCGCGCCAGCGTGCCGCCCCCTCCTTACCGACACGGAGCCTCCCGTCATGAGCAAGACCTACCGCATCGGCCAGATCGTGCCGAGTTCCAACACGACGATGGAGACCGAGATCCCGGCGATGCTGCGGCTGCGCGAAGCGATCCGGCCCGAGCGCTTCACGTATCACTCGAGCCGGATGCGGATGAAGAAGGTCGTCAAGGAAGAACTCGCGGCGATGGATGCCGAATCCGACCGCTGCGCGGTGGAACTGAGCGATGCGCGCGTCGACGTGCTCGGCTACGCGTGCCTCGTCGCGATCATGGCGATGGGTCACGGTTATCACCGCGTGTCGCAGGCGCGCCTCACGAAGCACACGGCCGACAACGGTGCGCAGGCGCCGGTGCTGACGAGCGCGGGCGCGCTCGTCGACGCGCTGAAGGTGATCGGTGCGAAGCGCATCGTCGTCGTCGCGCCGTACATGCTGCCGCTCACCGAGCTGGTGGTCGACTACATCCGCAACGAAGGCTTCGACGTGCTCGCGTACCGCGCGCTGGAGATCCCCGACAACCTCGACGTCGGCCGCCACGATCCGGCGCGCCTGCCCGACATCGTGAAGACGCTGCCGTACCAGGACGCCGATGCGATCGTGCTGTCCGCATGCGTGCAGATGCCGTCGCTGCCGGCCGTCGCGAAGGTCGAGGCGATGACGGGCAAGCCGGTGATCACCGCGGCGATCGCGACCACCTACGCGATGCTGCGCGAACTCGATCTCGAACCGGTCGTGCCGGGCGCCGGCGCACTGCTGTCCGGCGCGTACTGAGCGCCGCCGCTACTTCGGAGCCATCCCATGTCCTCGACTTTCCTGTACGGCGCGAACGTCCGCGCCAACGGCATCCGCCAGCATTATCTGCGCTACGGCGGCGCGACCGGCGCACGCGCGTCGCGCCCGGCGATCGTGCTGATTCCCGGCATCACGAGCCCCGCGATCACGTGGGGCTTCGTCGGCGAAGTATTCGGCGCGGCGTTCGACACCTACGTGCTCGACGTGCGCGGCCGCGGGCTGTCGGACGCGTCGCCGTCGCTCGACTACAGCCTCGATGCGCAGGCGGACGACGTCGCGGCGCTCGTCGCCGCGCTCGATTTGCCGCGCACGAGCCTCGTCGGCCATTCGATGGGCGCGCGCATCGCCGCGCGCGCGGCCCGGCGCGGCATCCGCGGGCTCGCCTCCGTCGTGCTGGTCGATCCGCCCGTGTCGGGCCCGAACCGCCGCGACTATCCGGGCAAGTTGCCGTGGTACATCGACTCGATGGCGCTCGCGCGCGCCGGCACGGACGCCGAAGGCATGCGCGCGTTCTGCCCGACCTGGACCGATGCCGAGCTGCGGTTGCGCGCCGAATGGCTGCATACCTGCGACGAACGCGCGGTGCGCACGTCGTACGAAGGCTTCCATACCGACGATTTCCACGCGGATGCCGCGCACCTGGCGGTGCCGTCGCTGCTGATCACCGCCGAGCGCGGCGACGTGGTGCGCGACGACGACGTCGCCGAGCTGCAGCGCGCGACGCCGACGATGCGGCACGTGCGCGTGCCCGACGCCGGCCACATGATCCCGTGGGACAACGCGGCGGGCTTCTACGCGGCGTTCGGCGACTTCCTCGGCGCGCCGCTCGCGGCCTGAGCGCGGCGCCCGCCCTTTCCTTCACGCCTTTACCGGAGCCGACGATGCCAGTCAGCGATACCCAACTGATCGACGCGTGGAAGCAGGTCCTCACGCTGTCGCGCCTCGAACCGGGCCAGACCGTCACGATCCTGACGAGCGCGGCCACCCATCCGCAGACGCTGTCGTGCGCGCTGATCGCGACGCAATCGCTGGGCGCGATCGTCAACCGGCTCGACCTGCCGCCCGTCAACGGCGACAAGGCGTTCAGCCGCGACCCGCTCGCCTATCTCGGCACGACGCCGCTGACCGGCAACAAGGCCGCGATCGCCGCGCTGCGCGAGAGCGACCTCGTGCTCGACCTGATGACGCTGCTGTTCTCGCCCGAACAGCACGACATCCTGAAGTCCGGCACGAAGATCCTGCTCGCGGTCGAGCCGCCCGAAGTGCTGGTGCGAATGGTGCCGACCCTGGCCGACCGCACGCGCGTGCTCGCCGCGTCGAAGAAAATCGCCGCGGCCCGCGAGATGCGCGTGAGCTCGGCGGCCGGCACCGCGCTCGTGTGCCCGCTCGGCGAATTTCCGCCGACCGCCGAATACGGCTTCGTCGACGCGCCGGGCCGCTGGGACCACTGGCCGAGCGGCTTCGCGCTGACCTATCCGAACGATCGCACCGCGCGCGGCACGATCGTGATCGACCGCGGCGACATCCTGCTGCCGCAGAAGCACTACGTGCGCGAGCCGATCGCGCTGACCGTCGAAGGCGGGTATGCAACGCGCATCGAAGGCGGCGTCGACGCCGACCTGCTGCGCGACTACATGGAAACGTTCGCCGACCCCGAAGGCTATGCGATCTCGCATATCGGCTGGGGGCTGCAGCCGCGCGCGCGCTGGTCGACGCTCGGGCTGTACGACCGCGAGGCGACGATCGGGATGGACGCGCGCGCGTTCGAGGGCAACTTCCTGTTCTCGCTCGGCCCGAACAACGAAGGCGGCGGCAGCCGCACGACCACCTGTCATATCGACATCCCGCTGCGCCGCTGCACGGTCGAGCTCGACGGCGAGACCGTCGTGCGCGAAGGCCGCGTGACCGATCAACCCGCCTGACCGCCGAGCCCCCGACACCATGAACGATCTTTCCCGTCACGCCGAAGCGAGCGTGTATCGCCAGCAGGGTTTCGGCACGCCGCTGCCGCCGCACGGCAACATTGGACTGCTGATCGTCGATTTCGTGGTCGGCTTCGCCGATCCCGCGACGTTCGGCGGCGGCAACATCGCGCCGGCGATCGCGCGCACGACGAAGGCGCTCGCGCTCGCCCGCCAACGCGGCTGGCCGGTCGCGCACAGCCGCATCGTGTATGCGGACGACGGCAGCGACGACAACGTGTTCTCGCTGAAGGTGCCCGGCATGGCGACGCTGACCGAGCATCATCCGAACAGCGCGATCGTGCCCGAGCTCACGCCGGCGCCGGGCGAACTCGTCGTGCGCAAGACCGTGCCGTCCGCGTTCTTCGGCACGCAACTCGCGCCGTGGCTCGCGCAGCGCGCGGTGCAGACGCTGCTCGTCGCGGGCGCCGTGACGAGCGGCTGCGTGCGCGCGAGCGTCGTCGACGCGATGTCGCACGGGTTCCGCCCGCTCGTGCTCGCCGATTGCGTCGGCGATCGCGCGATCGCGCCGCACGACGCGAACCTGTTCGACATGCAGCAGAAATATGCGGCCGTGATGCCGCTCGACGATGCGATCGCGGCGATCGATGCCGTGCAGGCACGCTGAACTGCCGCGTCGCACGGGTGGCTCCGGCGGTTCGGGCGGTTCGGGCGGTTCGGGCGGCGTGAGCGCTGGCTACGCCTGCACCCGCGCGCAATTGACGCTGCGGTTTTGGCGACCTAGATTGACCGCATGCGCCGCGGCCACCCGCCGTCTCGCGTGCGCCGCGCGCTGCCCGCACGCCGCATTCGTCGCGACCGGGCGCCGACCGCCCCTTCCTCGACAGGATCCCTCCCCCGTGAACCGCTCCGAACTGCTCGCGCGTACCGGCTGCCTGACCGTGATCCGGCCGCCCGCGCCGCCCGTGAAGCCGGCGCCCGGCCAGCCGGGCAGCCTGTCGTCCTACGTGCCGGCGCTGCCGGAAGTGTTCGTCGCGATTCTCGACGACGGCCGCATCCTCGCGTTCAACGGACACGTCGATCTCGGCACCGGCATTCGCACGTCGCTCGCGCAGATCGTCGCCGAGGAACTCGACGTGCCGGCCGCGCGCGTCACGATGGTGCTCGGCGACACGGCCGCGACACCGAACCAGGGCCCGACGATCGCCAGCGCGACGATCCAGATTTCCGCCGCGCCGCTGCGCTGCGCGGCCGCGCAGGCCCGTCACGCGCTGCTGGCGCTCGCCGCCGAGCGGTTCGGCGTCGATGTGGAGCGGCTGAACATCGACGATGGATCGATTTCAGCCGATGGACAGGCGGTCACGTTCGCCGCGCTCGTCGCCGCGCGGCGGATCGCGCTGACGCTCGACCTGAACACCCGCACGAAGGACCCCGCGCACTACCGGATCGTCGGCCGCGCGTCGCCGCGCGTCGACCTGCCCGCGAAGGCGACCGGCCAGCTCACGTTCGTGCACGACATGCGCGTGCCGGGCATGCTGCACGGCCGCGTCGTCCGGCCGCCGTATGCGGGCCACGACAGCGGCCCGTTCGTCGGCACGTCGCTGATGGACGTCGATCGCGCATCGGTGGCCGACGTACCGGGGCTCGTGGCCGTCGTCACGCTCGGCGATTTCGTCGGGGTGGTCGCCGAGCGCGAGGAACACGCGATCCGCGCCGCGCGCCAGTTGCGCGTGACGTGGCGGCCGCTTCCCGCGCTGCCACCGCTCGACGCGCCGGCCGCCGCGATCGCCGCCGCGCCGGCCACCCGCCGCGTGCTGCTCGACGAAGGCGACGTCGACGCCGCGCGAACGGAACCGGACACGCTCACGCTGTCGCGCACCTATGCGTGGCCGTTCCAGATGCACGGCTCGATCGGCCCGTCGTGCGCGCTCGCCGACTACCGCGCGCCGGGCGACGGCCGAATCACCGTGTGGTCCGGCACGCAGAACCCCGTATCGCTGCGCTACGACCTCGCGACGCTCGTCGCGCGCGATGAGGCCGATATCGACGTCGTGCGGATGGAAGCGGCCGGCTGCTACGGCCGCAACGGCGCGGACGACGTGTGCGGCGACGCGCTGCTGCTGTCGCGCGCGGTCGGCCGCCCGGTGCGCGTGCAGTTGTCGCGCGCGGACGAACATCTGTGGGAACCAAAAGGCGCGGGCCAGTCGATGCAGGTGACGGGCACCGTCACGCGCGACGGCCGCCTGCTCGGCTACGACTTCACGACGCGCTATCCGTCGAACGACGCGCCGCTGCTCGCGGCGCTGCTGACCGGCGCGCTCGCGCCCGCGCCGCGCGTGTTCGAAATGGGCGACCGCACGGCCGTGTCGCCGTATGCGAGCCCGCATCGTCGCTTCGTCTGCGAGGATCTCGCGCCGCTCGTGCGGGCGTCGTGGCTGCGCGGCGTGTCGGCATTGCCGAACTCGTTCGCGCACGATGCGTTCGTCGACGAATGCGCGGCGCTGACCGGCGTCGATCCGCTCGCGTTCCGCATTCGCCATCTGCAGGACACGCGTGCGATCGAATTGCTGCAGGCGGTGGCCGAGCGCGCAGGGTGGACGCCGCGCGTGCCGCGCCCGCTCGACGAACGCGACGAACGCGACGAACGCGACGAACGCGACGAAGCGCGGCTCGTGCGCGGCCGCGGGATCGCGTATGCGCGCTACGTGCACAGCCGCTTCCCCGGTTTCGGCGCGGCGTGGTCGGCCTGGATCGTCGACCTGAGCGTCGATCGCGTGTCGGGCGAGATCCGCATCGAGCGCGTGACGGTCGGACAGGACACGGGCACGATGATCAACCCGGATGGCGTGCGCCACCAGATCCACGGCAACGTGATCCAGGTATTGAGCCGCACGCTGAAGGAGCGCGTGCGGTTCGCGGACGGCAAGGTCGCGTCGCGCGAATGGGCGAGTTATCCGATCCTGACGTTCGCGGAAGTGCCGGACGTCGACGTCGTATTGATGCCGAGGCAAGGCGAACCGCCGCTCGGGGCGGGCGAATCGGCATCGGTGCCCGGGCCGGCCGCGGTCGCGAATGCGCTGTTCGATGCGACCGGCGTGCGGTTCTATGCGCCGCCGTTTACGCCGGAAACCGTGCGCGCCGGGCTACGCGAGGCCGGCCGGCTGATGCGCGCCGACGCGGCAGCGCCCGTCACGACATAGATGGATCTGGGCCGCGCGCCACCCGTCAGGCATCGCCGTCTTCTTCCATCATCTTGCGCAGCAGGAACTGCAGTGCGACCCGCTCGCCGGGATTGAGCGCGCCGTACGTGCGCTCGGTCACCTGCCGCGCGAACGGCACCGTGCGGTCGATCAGCGCGAGGCCGGCCGCGGTCGCGCGCACGATCAGCTTGCGGCCGTCGTTCGGGTCGGGCAACACCTCGATCAGCGCGCGCGTCTTCAGCCGCTCGACGACGCCGCGAATCGTCGCCTGATCGATCGCGGTCGCCTTGACGATGTCGTTCAGCGAACACGCCTGCCGCTCCTTGACCGCGCACAGCGTCACGAACTGCGCGGCCGTGAGATCCGAATCGGGAATCGCCTCCTGGAAAATCGAAACGTGCCGCTGATACGCGCGGCGCAGCAGATGCCCGACCTGGTCGTGAAAATCGTACGAATCCTTGGAAGACGCCATGAGAGTGCAGGCCCTTGCCTGCATGCAAATGAAAGACAAGCAGTGTACACCCTCAAATCGGCGTGGCCGGCGGCCGGCCGGTCGCGTCATTGCGGTGCATCAGGATTCGCGGAATCGCGTGCGAGTGGCGCTTGAGGCTCGTCTGGTCCTAGCGGATCGCCAGCCCGTCACGGCGGCGTGCCGGCCAGCCGCGCACCGTCGCGGCGGCTACCGCCTGGGCATGCGAGCGCCGCCGCCAGCTTTCGCGCACACACTTCAATTTTGAGTGCATACGCACGAAATTCGTGCATGCCATCGCCTGTGCGTCCGTCTTTTCAGCGCACACTCCATATCATCGAAAACCCCTTTGCTGACACGGACATTTGTCATGCAAACGCTTGCCTTAAGATGGCCGTATACGTGCCTGTGCGCTTCGGTATTTTCTAGTGTGTACGCTACGTATTTGACGTGATATACAGACTCCAGTGCGCAGCGGAACGTCCCGCTCGCGACGATCGAGCCACCCATTCATCCGTCACACTCGAACAGGGGCAGTCCCATGTCTACCGCACACCCGAGCGCCGCCGTTTCCCCCGACGACGCGCCCCACGGCCCTCTCTATCGCAAGGTCACGCTGCGCCTCATCACCCTCTTCTGCCTGTGTTACTTCGCGGCCTATCTCGACCGCATCAACATCGGTCTCGCGAAGCTCCAGATGCTCGATGCGCTGAAGTTCAGCGACACCGTGTACGGCCTCGGCGCCGGGCTGTTCTTCGCCGGCTACATCCTGTTCGAAGTCCCGAGCAATCTGGTGCTGCAACGCGTCGGCGCGAAGCTGTGGATCGCGCGGATCATGATCACGTGGGGCCTGCTGTCGGGCGCGACGATGTTCGTGCACACGCCGATGCAGTTCTACGTCGTGCGCTTCCTGCTCGGCGCCGCCGAAGCCGGTTTCCTGCCGGGCGTGCTGCTGTACCTGACGCAGTGGTATCCCGATGCACGTCGCGCGCGGATCGTCGCGCTGTTCATGGTGGGCCTGCCGCTGTCGAGCATGATCGGCAGCCCGATTTCCGGCTGGATCATGCGTGCATTCGACGGCGCGCACGGGCTCGGCGGCTGGCAGTGGCTGTTCCTGCTCGAAGCGCTGCCGTCGGTGCTGCTCGGCTTCGCGGTGCTGCGCTGGCTGCCCAACGGCATCGAATCCACGCGCTGGCTGAACGCCGACGAGAAGCGGGTGCTGCGCGCGAATCTCGACGCCGATCCGTCCGGCAACAAGAGCCACGCGCTCGGCAAGGCGTTCTCCGATCCGAAGGTGTGGGCGCTCGGCCTGATCGACCTGTGCGTGCTGCTCGGCCTGTATGCGGTGAGCTTCTGGCTGCCGACGATCCTGCGCGACACCGGCGTGAAGGACGCATATCAGATCGGCTGGCTGATGGTGATTCCGAACGCCGCCGCGGTACTCGCCACGCTGTACTGCGGCGCCAGCTCCGACCGCGCACGCGAACGCCGCTGGCATATCGTCGTGCCGTTCATGGTGTCGGCCGTCGCGCTGGCGATCGCGGCTTCCTCGTCGCACGGCACGCTCGGCACGGTGCTGCTGTTCTCGCTGATCAACGCCGGCGCGGCCGCCGCGATGCCGGTCGTGTGGGCGCTGCCGTCGACGTTCCTGAAGGGCTCGGCCGCCGCCGGCGGCATCGCGTTCGCATGCTCGATCGCGAACCTCGGCGGGTTCGGCAGCACCTATTTCATCGGCTGGCTGCGCGATACGTTCCATTCGCAAAGCGCCGGTCTGTATGGGTTCGCCGCGTGCATGCTGGTCGGCTGCGCACTCGCGCTCGCGTATCCGGCCCGGCTCGTGAACCGCTGACGTATCGCGCCGCGCGCGCAACGCTGCTTTTTTACAACCGCGCCGGTTCGCGCGGTCTGCTCCCGCTCCTCGCGTCATCCCGCGCACGCCGCCACACCGGCGCGTGCGCGCTTCCCCCGCCGTTCGCCGTTTTTTCCTCGCACAGGCACACCGCTTGCGACATCCCCGCGCCCGCCATCCGGCGGACAGCCATCTGCCTTCCAACCGGCGCTGCGCCCCGCGCGATCCGTCACGCGGCGGTTCTGCATCGCAATGCAGGTTCCCTGAACGAGAGGACAACATGAAATCAATACGAACGATAGTGGCCCTGTGCTCGGTCATTTCCGTACTCGCGGCGTGCGGCGGCGGCGACGACGCCGGCACCGTACTCGGTATTTCGAAGCCGCAGGCGCGCTTCATCAACGCGGTGCCGGCCGGCCCGAACCTCGACTACTACCTGAACGGGAAGGTCGACCAGTCGGGCGTCGCCTACAAGGGCGTGACGCGCTATCACGACGTCGATTCAGGCACGCAGACCGCGAGCTACGACGTGTCGGGCACGACCGCGACCGTCGCGTCCCAGGCGTTCAGCGCCGCGAACGGTCACCACTACACGACGATCGCGCTGCCGAGCACGACGTCGCTGATCTCCGTCATCGACGATCCGTACGACAAGGGCCTGCTGTCGGACAAGGCGCGCGTGCGCAGCTTCAACGCATCGCCGAATGCGCAGAACGTCGACGTGTACGTCGTGCCGCCGGGCACCGACATCACGACGGTCAGCCCGACGATGGCGGGCGCCGCCTACCAGAACGCCGTACCGGCAACGACGCAGGATTCGGTCTACCTGAACGGCGGCACGTACCAGGTGGTCGTCACGACGGCCGGCAGCAAGTCGCCGATCCTCAAGACCGCGCCGGTCAGCATCGGCAACAACGCGGACTGGCTGCTCCTGACGATTCCGTCCGGCGGCGTCGGCGACGTGACGCCGAACGACATCCACGTGCTGGTCGCGCAGGGCAACAACGCCGATACGTCCGCGCAGGAGCTGGGGCCGCAGTAACGCAGCAAGGGCCCGAAACGATCGCGGCGGCCGGCGCGATGTGCGCCGGCCGCCGCGCGTCGACTACCTCGAATGCCGGTATCAGCGGCCGCTATCAGTCGTCGGACCGTTCGAGGCAGATCACGTGCTCGGCACGCGTGCTGTCGCCATGCTCGATATCGACGTCACCGACATGACGCACCCGCCAGCCCGGCCGCGTCGCGATCTGCGGCATGTTGCCGGACGGCCGGCTCTCGATCCCGCCGAGCCCTTCGTCGGGCGTATCGACCGCTTCGTCGAGCGACGCGTTCGAATAGATCACGTTGTCCTGCAGTTCCGACGCGCCGGTGCGCGCCTCCATGCCCTTGCCGTCGACGTCGACCGTGTTGTCGGTCATCGCCATGTTCGCGTTGTCGAGCGTGACGATCCGGCCGGCGGCCCGACGTACCGGGTCGCCGCTGTCGACCGCATGCGCGCCGACGTCGATCTCCGGCAGGCCGGTCGGCATTTTGCCGGCGACCGCCTCCGGCGTCAGCGGACGCCGCGCCACTTGCGCCGCCTGGGTCGCCGCGTCGGGCATATCGCCGGCCGCCGGCGTCTTCACCGGGCTCTTCTCGATCTGTTCCCGCTGCTTTTCCGGGGTAGGGTTCGATTCCGCGTTCTGCATCGCACCTCCTTGCCCGGCCGGCGGACGCCGGCGTCACGCCGTCGCCGCCGGGCCGGAAATCGCTACAACGGTCCTTGCAAATCTTTCATGCGCACGGCCGCGCGCACGCCGTCCGGCGCGCGTGCCGGTTGGCACCGCACCTCAGCGGCGAACGGCGCGCTGACGCACCGTCCGCCCCGGCTATCCGCCGTCGGTCAGCCGCCGCTCGCGCCGCTCGGCGCGGAGGCCGCGCCCGGCAGGCTCGCGCCGGCGTCCGCCCCACTGCTCGGCGTGCCCGACGGTGCGGTCGAAGGCGCGGCCGACATGCCGCTCGCTGCGCTCGAATCTGAACTGGCCGCGCCGTTGTCGCCCTTCTTCTGGCAACCCGCGCCTGCCGCCAGGCCCGCGATCAGGATGCCGGCGAAGACGGCTCGCGATACGTGACGAATGGAATATCGCTGCATGACACCTCCGCTGATGTCGATGTGGATGGAACCCGTTCACTCGCAATTTGCATGCCGTTCCCCCGCCGCCGCGGCCCGACGCGATTCATTCATTTTTCAAATGACGCCCAGCCGAATATTTAATTTCCCATCGTGGTAGCCGCCGCCCATACTCGCGAAGAAATCCGAGACATAACGTCCACCGGGGCCCGGCCCGCGCCGCGTACGACACGCGGTCGGTTTCGCGCCCCGCACATGGAAGGAGACAACGGCGTGCAACTGGAAGCCATTCACCGCGCGGGCCTCGGGCTCGGCGCGGACGACGCATCGCATCGAACCGACCCGGCCGCCCGCGATCCCGCGCTGAGCCCGCGGCTGCACAACCCCGATCTCGCGCCGACCCAGGCCGAAGGCCGGACCTGGGGCCGCTACAGCATCTTTGCGCTATGGACCAACGACGTGCACAACATCGCGAACTACTCGTTCGCGATCGGGCTGTTCGCGCTCGGCCTGTCGGGCTGGCAGATGCTCGCGTCGCTCGCGATCGGCGCGGTGCTCGTGTACGGCTTCATGAACCTCACCGGCTACATGGGCCAGAAAACCGGCGTGCCGTTCCCGGTGATCAGCCGGATGAGCTTCGGCATCTACGGCGCGATGCTGCCCGCGATGATCCGCGCGGTGATCGCGATCGCATGGTTCGGCATCCAGACCTATCTCGCGTCCGTCGTGCTGCGCGTGCTGCTCACCGCGATCTGGCCGGGCCTCGCCGCGTTCGACCAGAATGCGATCTTCGGGCTGTCGACGCTCGGCTGGATCACGTTCGTCGCGATCTGGCTGGTGCAGATCGGCATCCTCACGTACGGGATGGAAATGGTCCGCAAGTACGAGGGGCTCGCCGGCCCGGTGATCCTCGTCACGACGCTGTCGCTCGCCGCATGGATGTTCAGCCGCACCGGCGGCCACCTCGCGATGTCGATCGGCAAGCCGATGACTGGCCTGAAGATGTGGACGGAAATCTTCGCGGGCGGCTCGCTGTGGCTCGCGATCTACGGCACGCTGGTGCTCAACTTCTGCGATTTCGCCCGCTCGTCGCCGAGCCCGAAGACGGTGCGCGTCGGCAACTTCTGGGGGCTGCCGGTCAACATCCTCGTATTCGCGACGATCAGCTTCGTGCTCGCCGGCGCGCAGTTCAAGCTGAACGGCCACATCATCCACAGCCCGACGGAAATCATCGCGACGGTGCCGAACAAGCTGTTCCTCGTGCTCGGCTGCCTCGCCTTCCTGATCGTGACGGTGGCCGTGAACATCATGGCGAACTTCGTCGCGCCGGCCTTCGTGCTGACGAGCCTCGCGCCGCATCGCCTGTCGTTCCGCCGCGCAGGCCTGATCAGCGCGACGATCGCCGTGCTGATCCTGCCGTGGAACCTGTACAACAGCCCGATCGTGATCGTCTATTTCCTGTCCGGCCTCGGCGCGCTGCTCGGCCCGCTGTACGGGATCATCACGGTCGACTACTGGCTCGTGCGCAAGCAGCGCGTGAACGTGCCCGATCTCTACACCGAAGCGCCGAGCGGCGCCTACTTCTACACGCGCGGCGTCAACCGCAAGGCGCTCGCGGCACTCGTGCCGTCCGCGCTGATCTCGATCACGCTCGCCGTCGTGCCGGCCTTCAGCGCGATGACGCCGTTCTCGTGGCTGCTCGGCGCGGCGATCGCGGGCAGCGTGTACTGGCTGCTGGCCGATCGCAAACGGATCTACGAAGCGCGCTCGGGCGAGCACATCGCGGTCGCCTGCGCGCGACACTGACACACACGCATACGGAGTCGCCGATGAGAATCCTGGTAGTCAACGTCAACACCACCGAGTCGATCACCGACGCGATCGCCGCGCAGGCGCAGGCCGCCGCATCGCCGGGCACGGAGATCGTCGGGCTGACGCCGCGCTTCGGCGCAGAGTCGGTCGAAGGCAACTTCGAGAGCTACCTCGCGGCGATCGCCGTAATGGATCGCGTGTTGAGCTACGACGAACCGTACGATGCGGTGATCCAGGCCGGCTATGGCGAGCATGGCCGCGAAGGGCTGCAGGAACTGCTGACGGTGCCCGTCGTCGACATCACCGAAGCGGCCGCGAGCGTCGCGATGCTGCTCGGCCATCGCTACTCGGTCGTCACGACGCTCGACCGCACGGTGCCGCTGATCGAGGATCGCCTGAAGCTCGCCGGGCTCGATGCGCGCTGTGCGTCGGTGCGTGCGAGCGGCCTCGCGGTGCTCGAACTCGAGGAGAATCCGGCCCGCGCGATCGAATCGATCGTCGGCCAGGCGCAGCGCGCGGTGAAGGACGATCACGCGGAAGTGATCTGCCTCGGCTGCGGCGGGATGGCCGGCCTCGACCGGCAGATCGAGGAATGCACCGGCGTGCCGGTCGTCGACGGCGTATCGGCCGCGGTCGTGCTCGCCGAATCGCTGGTGCGCCTGAAGCTGAAGACGTCGAAGGTCCGCACGTACGCGCCGCCGCGCCCGAAGCGGATCGTTGGCTGGCCGTTCGCAAAATGACGGGTCGCCGGCCGGCGGCCGCATCGCGCGGTCGCCTCGTATCGTCGGGACGCGTATCGTCATGCGGGCCCCGCTAGATCCAACCGCCCTGCCCCGCGGCACGTTCGATGCCGCGGGCGCGCTCGACGTGCTCGATGCACGGCTGATGCGCATCCTGCTCGTGCTGCTGACCGAGCGCACCGTGTCGCGTGCGGCCGTGCGCCTGAACATGTCGCAGCCGGCGACGAGCGCCGCGCTCAAGCGCCTGCGCACGCTGCTCGGCGATCCGCTGCTGGTACGCAGCCGCTACGGGATGGTGCCGACCGAATTCGGCGCGCGGTTGATCGAGCCGCTGCGCAACGCGCTGCGCGTGATCGACTTCATCCGCATCCAGCAGCCGACGTTCGACGCGCGCACGTCGGTACGCACCTACCGGATCGGCTGCCCCGACTACCTGAATGTCCTGTTCGTGCCGAAGCTAGTCGCGCTGTTTCGCGAGCGTGCGCCGCACGCGCAACTGGTGTTCCATCCGCTCGGCGACGGGTTCGACGACGAGCGCGCGCTGGCCGACGGCGACCTCGACGTCGTGATCGACAACCGGCCCGTGCGCCGGTCGCGCTTCCGCCAGGACGACCTGTTCGACGACCGCGTCGTATGCCTGATGCGCGCGACGCACCCGCTCGCGCGGCGCGGCGCGATGACGGCCGCCGGGTTCGCGGCGGCGCCGCAACTGTGCCCGACGCCGTCGTGGCTCGAAGCGTCCGGCGCGATCGACCGGCAACTCGAACGCGTGGGCCTGCAACGGCGCATCGTCGTCACGCTGCCGCACTTCGAGCTCGCCGCGCATGCGCTGGTGCGCACCGACCTGATCCTCACCACCACGTACCGGCTCGCGCGGCACTATGCGAAGCTGCTGCCGCTCGCCGCGGTCGCGCTGCCGGTCGAGCCGCCGGACATCGCGTACCGGATGACGTGGAACGAATCGGGATCGTGCGCGGAAGGCGGTCGGTGGCTGCGCGGGCTGATCGCCGACGCGACGCGCGCATGGCTCGACGCCGAGGCAAGGTTGCCGGCGGTCGCGGCGGTCGCTGCCGTTGCCGCTTCCGGGGCCGATGCGGACGCAACGAACACCGCGGTGGCTGGCACCGATCCGCCCGACCCCACCCGGCGCAAGCGCCGCAGACCGGCCACTCATTGCCATGCGTCGCATCCGGCGCGCGTCGCGCAGGCGGCACGCATCCATCGCGGCGCGGCCAAGTCGCACTGACCGGCGCCGCACCCGGGCCGGAAGGGCCCGCTCGGCCGCTGCATGTCAGACCGGTCCTATTTACCCGCGTCGCACCGACTCGTCAGAATGACGCCTCGAACCCGTGCCGCCGAGCGTCGTATCGCGACCGCCCGTGGCCGCTTGATCGAATCGAGGAAATCGCATGAAACATACACTCATCGCGCTGGCCATCCCGGTCGCGCTATTCGCGAGCACCGGCGCATTCGCCGGCACTCAGGACTGCGCAACGCGCATCCGCGCGCTGCACACGCAGATCGACAACGCGAAACGGTTCGGCAACACGCAACAGGCGATGCGTCAGCAAGCCGCGCTTGAACGAATCCAGGCGAACTGCACGGATGCCGGCCAGCTCGCGCGCGCCGAACGCAAGCTCGCCGACAAGGCGCGCGACCTGCGCAACGCGGAAGACGAAGTCCGCCACGCACAGGCGCGTGTCCACGAAGCCGAAGCGCGCGGCGATGCAAGGAAGCTGAACGACGCGCAACGCAAGCTCGCCGACAAGCAGGCGAAGCTGCGCAACGCCACGCGCGACCTGCACGACGCGCAAGTCGATCGCGATGCGCTTGAAGGCTGACGGATCGAACAAGGGTTGATGCGACGGGCCGCGTCGCGCGTGCCGCTCGAGTGCGAGTGCGAGTGCGAGCAGCCCCGACAGCGACATGACCGACCCGAGCATCGGGTCGACACCGGCCACCCCGGCGGCCGCCGCGCGAATATGCATTTCAGGATTCGATGTTTGCCGGCCGGAAACCGATTCCGTAATCTGCCCGGCAGCCGCGCGGCCCGCGCGGATCACCGAGGACACGCCGCCGATGACCCACTCTTCCGCCCCCGCGCGCCGCCGCGCGCTGCAGCGCCTTGCCGCGCTCGCCGCCGCGCCGCTCGCCGGCGGCCTCGCACTGCCCGCCCGCGCGGCCGGCACCGACCTGTCGGGCGTCACGCTCGTCCTCGGCGACCAGGCCGGCGGCCTGCGGGCGCTGGCCGAAGCGGCACGCGTGCTCGACGGCGCGCCGTACCGGTTCCGCTGGGCCAACTTCCAGGGCGCCGCGCCGCTGTTCGAAGCGCAGCGCGCAGGCGCGATCGATCTCGCACCGGCCGGCGACCTGCCCGTGCTGACGGCCGCGCTCGGCGATCCGTCGTTGCGGATCGTCGCGACGCGCGTCGGCTCGCCGGCGTCGCTCGGCATCGTCGTGCAGCCGGACTCGCCGGTCCGCACGGTGGCCGACCTGAAAGGACAAACCGTCGTCGTGTCGTCGGCGCGCGGCAGCATCTCGCAGTATCAGTTGTACGGCGCGCTGCGCGAACACGGGCTCGCACCGCGCGACGTCGACGTGCGCTTCGTGCTGCCGGTCGACGCGTTCGCCGCATTCGAGGCGAAGCGGATCGGCATCTGGGCCACCTTCGATCCGTACTACGGGCATGCGGTGCGACGCGGCGCGCGCATCGTCCGCGACGGCAGCGGCATCAATTCGGGGCTTACGTTCCTGACGTCGCCGGTCGAAACGCTCGACGACCGCGGCAAGCGCGCGGCGCTCGCGGACGTGCTCGCGCGGCTCGCCCGCGCCGGTCAATGGGCACTCGCGCACCCGTCCGACTACGCGAGCGTCTATGCGTCGCTCACGCGCCTGCCGCCCGACGCGGCCACCGACATCGCGCGCCGGGCCGCGCTCGCGCAGCGCAGCCTCAGCGGCGCCGACATCGACGTGCTGCAGCGTGTCGCCGATCGCGCGGCCGCGGATGCGATCCTGCCGCGCCGCGTCGACGTCGCGTCGATCGCCATCCGGGACGTGTCGGCCTGAGCGGGGCCAGGCGGGGCGCGGGGCGCGTTCAGCGCGGCCGCGTCATATCGAGATCCGGCACGTCGTCGCCAAAGGTCGACGCGACGAGCGTGCGCATCGCGGCGACCAGCAACGTCGGCCCCGCGTGGTTGAACGTGCAGCGCTCGCCCGCGGCCGGTACGGCGCGGTGCAGCATCGCACGCCAGGCGCCCCGCCCGCCCTCGCGCTCGAACGCGGCGAACGGCAGCCGCTCGACGATCGGGCCGCCGTCCGCCCAGGACGACGACGGCGCGAACGGCGTCGGCACGCCGCCCGCCGCGCGAATCGACGTGCATCCGGACGCGTCGGCACACGGCGCCTCGTGGCCTTCCGCGATCGCGACCCAGTAATCCAGCCGCGCGCCTGTCAGATCCTGGACTTGCATGACCGTCTCCGTCATCGTCATTACCGACGACATGCTAACCGTTGCGGATGCACGCGTAACCGGCGCCGCAGCGCTCCCCGGCGAGCCGCTGCATCGCGGAAACCCGCCCCCGAACAAACCCGGGCGCGCTGTCACCTGCGTGTCATTCGTGCGTAGAATGATCTGACGGCTCGCCGCCGGGCTCGCGGCAGGCCGCCGAGGCCATTACAAACACAACATGCGCGCCGATCCGGACCCGTTTTCGCACACCCGGCGACGACAGGACCAGACGATGCGGCGCAGACCGGATCTCACGGGGGACGTATGTCCAGGCACACCCTGAAGCCGTTGGTATCGCTCGTCGTGCCGTTTCACGACGAAGCAGAAGCGATCGATGCGTTCTTCGCGACCACCGTTCCGATACTGGAAGCGATCGGCACCGCTCGCTTCGAAATCGTTTGCGTGAACGACGGCAGCCGCGACGGCACGCTCGACAAGCTGATCGACATCGCGGTCGCCGATTCGCGCGTGCGCATCGTCGATCTCACGCGGCGCTTCGGCAAGGAAGCCGCGCTCACGGCCGGCATCGACGAAGCGGCCGGCGCGGCCGTGATCCTGATCGACGCCGACCTGCAGGACCCGCCGGCCCTGATCCCCGCGATGCTCGAACGCTGGCACGCGGGCGCCGAAGTCGTCGCCGCGAAGCGCACCGACCGCCGGTGCGATCCGCTGATGCAGCGCGTGGCCGCCGCGCTCTACTACCGCGTGCACAACCAGCTCTCCGAGGTCGAGATGCCGGAGAACGTCGGCGATTTCCGGCTGATGGATCGCCAGGTCGTCGATGCGTTGCGGGCACTGCCCGAACGGCGCCGTTTCATGAAAGGCCTGTTCGCGTGGGTCGGCTACCGCACCGAGATCATCGAATACACGCGCGCGGCGCGCAGCGGCGGCCGCTCGAAATTCTCCGGATGGCGGCGCTGGAACTTCGCGCTCGAGGGCATCACGAGTTTCAGCACGGTGCCGTTGCGCGTGTGGACCTACATCGGCCTCGCGTTCGCCGCGCTGTCGTTCGTCTACGGCGCGTACATCGTGATGCGCACGCTGCTGTTCGGCAACCCGGTGCACGGCTACGCGTCGCTGATCTCCGTCATGCTGTTCGTCGGCGGCATCCAGTTGATCGGCATCGGCGTGATCGGCGAATACCTCGGCCGCATCTATCACGAATCGAAGCAGCGCCCGGTCTACCTCGTGCGGCGCCGCTACCGGGCCGACGCGCAGGCCGGCCAGCAGCCCGCGCGGCACGCGCCAGCGGACGGCTCGAAACTGCTGCAGTTTCCGGTCCGGCGCATCGCGACGGCCCGGCGCCGGCAGACGGTCGTGGCGGGCGCGCAGGCGTCGCGCAATCTGTCGGTCAAGTAGCACCGCATGGATATTTCCGGCTCGTCGATACGGCGCGACGAACGCACCATCCGCCCCTGGCTCACGCCCGGACGCATCGCGCTTTACAGCGCGGTCATGCTGGTGATCGGTGCGCTGCTGGGCGCGATACTGCTCTGGGTCGGCTTTCACTCGACCGACCCCGGCACGTTTCGCCCCGGCTCGGGGTACATGGTGTTCTGGTCCGCGTCCCATCTGATGCTCCACGGCTCGCCGTGGCTGGCCTACGACATCCCCGCGTTCTCGCGCGAACTCGCCACGCTGTTCCCGTTGGCCGGCCGCCATGCGTTCCTGCCGTGGCTGTACCCGCCGTCGTATCTGCTCGCGGTGACACCGCTCGCGCTGCTGCCCTACGCGATCAGCTATCCGGTGTTCGTCGTACTCGGCATCGTGCTGCTCGGCCTCGCGGTGTGGCGCGTGTCGGGGTTCGGCGCGGTGCCCGGCGCGACGCGCATCGGCTGGCTCGCGCTGCTCGCCTGCCCGGGCGTGTTCGTCACTGCGATGTACGGACAGAACGCGATGCTGACCGCGGCGTGCGCGGCGCTCGCGGCGTATTTCGTCGACCGGCGGCCGCTGCTGGCCGGCCTCTGTATCGGACTCCTGTCGGTCAAGCCGCAACTGGCCCTGCTGTTCCCGTTCGTGCTGATTGCCGCGCGTGCGTGGCGCGCGTTCGCGTGGGCCGCGGCATGGGCGACCGCGATCACCGCACTGGGAATCGCGGCGGGCGGCATGGAACCGCTGCGCCTGTTCCTGCAAAACGCCGGCGCGCTGCGTTCGCTGATCATCGAGCATGGCGTGCCGTTCTGGTTCGCGTCGCCGACGCCGTTCGCGGCGTTTCGGCTTGCCGGCCTGTCGCCCGCCCTCGCGTACGCCGGCCAGGCCGTCATCGCGGCGATCGCGCTCGCGGCGGCGTGCTGCGTCTGGCGCCGCAGCCGGGACGCACGGTTGCGCGGTGCGGTACTGGTCGTCGCGACGCTGGCCGCCAATCCGTATGTCTGGCACTACGAACTGTCGTGGCTGTGCATCCCGATCGCGTGCATGATCGCCATCGGCGCACAGTACGGCTGGCGGCGCGGCGAGCAATGCGTCGTCGCCGTCATGTGGGCGCTGCCGATGTACGAGTTTCTGAATCCGTGGCTGACGCTGCCGCAGATCGGGCCTGCCGTCACGGCAACCGCGCTGCTCGTGCTCCTGCGGCGCGCCCGCACCCTCCCGCGATCCCCCGCGCGGCGATAAGCATAGTTCAAATCGTTGCTTGTCCGGCCCCGGGGCGTCATCGAGAATGACCCGACGGGCTGCGGCCCGGCCTCGTTCTCCAACGTTCCGGATCCATCGATTCATGCTCCCACTGCGCCTGCTGCGATCGCTGCTGATCGCGTCCCTTTTTGCGTTGCCGGCCGCCGCCGCGCACGCCGACAAGCCCGCCACCATCCGCATCGGCGTCGCCCAGCAAGGCGCCGGCGATCCCCCGACGTTCGGCGGATCGAGCGCCGCCACCGTGCAGTTGCAGCAGCTCGTCGAAAAGGAATTCGCCGCCGACGGCATCAAGGTGAAATGGCTGTTCTTCAAGGGTGCGGGCCCGGCCGTCAACGAGGCGATCGCCAACAAGGCGCTCGACTTCGCGTACCAGGGCGACCTGCCCGCCGTGCTCGCGCGCTCGAACGGGATCAAGACCCGCCTGCTGCTCGCCGCGAGCGTGCGCTCGGGCATCAAGATCGCGGTGCCGCCCGACTCGACGATCCGCTCGATCAAGGACCTGAAGGACCGCCGCGTGTCGATCTTCCGCGGCACCAACCTGCAGCTCGTCGCCGACAACGCGCTCGCGAAGAACGGCCTCGGCGAACGCGACCTGCGCGTGATCAACCTCGACGCCGCCAGTTCGCTCGCCGCGCTCGCATCGAAAGGCATCGACGCGTCGGTGGGCGATTACGCGCTCTACAAGCTGCGCGACGCGGGCCTCGCGAAGATCATCTACGAATCGCAGAACGACGGCCCGCAACTGACGCGCCAGACCCACCTGCTCGTGCTCGACGATTTCGACCGCGCGCACCCGGACATCGTGCAGCGCGTCGTCACCGCGTTCGTGAAGGGCGCGCAATGGTCGTCCGACGAGGCGAACCGCGATGCGCTGTTCAAGCTGTGGGCGAAAAGCGGCGTGCCGTATTCGTCGTGGCAGGCCGACTATGCGAACCAGCGCCTGAAGGAACGCCTGTCCCCGCTGATCGATCCGTTCGTCGTCGCCCGCTACAAGGCCGTCGCCCAGGATGCGCTGAACCTCAAGCTGATCCGCCAGCCGGTCGACGTCGACGGCTGGTTCGAGCCGAAGTATCTCGACAACGCATTGCGCACGTTGAAGCTCGAAAACTACTGGCCGCGTTACGACGCCGCCGGCAAGCCCCTCACCTGATACCTGACCGGACCCGCCCCGATGAGCGACACCGCGTTTTCCGTCCCGTCGTCCGACTCGCACGCGCTCGCCGTGCCGCCGCGCCGCTCGGCCGCGCTGAAACGGCTCGCGTGGCAGCTCGCGCCGTGGGTGCTGCCCGCGCTGCTGTTCGCGCTGTGGAGCGTCGGCAGCGCGCGCGGCTGGATCGCACCGCAAATCCTGCCGCCGCCGGAACGCGTGGTCGACACGCTGGCCGAGCTCGCGTCGAGCGGCGATCTCGTGCGCCAGACGCTGATCAGCCTGCAGCGCGTGCTCGTCGGCTTCGCGGCCGGCACGCTGCTCGGGGTGTCGATCGGCGTCGCGCTCGGGCTGTCGCGCACGCTGGAAGCCTACGTGCTGCCGAGTTTCAATGCGCTCGTGCAGATTCCGGTGCTCGGCTGGCTGCCGTTCCTGCTGCTGCTCGTCGGCGTCGGCGAGCCGCTCAAGTACCTGCTGATCGCGCATGCGGCGCTCGTCCCGGTCACGCTGAGCACGTTGCAGGGGTTCCGCCAGACGCCGCCCGCCCTCGACGAAGTCGCGCGCGGATTCGGCTACACGCGCCGGCAACGCATTGTCCACGTCGTGCTGCCGGCCGCGATCCCGACGCTCGCAACCGGCGTGCGGCTCGCGTTCACGAAGTCGTGGCTCGCGCTCGTCGTGGTCGAACTCGTCGCGTCGTCCGAAGGGCTCGGCTACCTGATCGTGTACGGGCGGCAACTGTTCCAGCTCGATCTCGTGATGGCGGCCGTGGTCGTGGTCGGCGCGGTCGGCCTGCTGATCAACCGGGCGCTCGACGCACTCGAAGCGCGCTTGCGCCGCGGCGTGCCGTCCGCGTTTCGCGGCTGAACCGGGCCGCCCGCCCCATCGAAGGAGAGTCGCCCGTGTCGCATGCCGCTACACCGTCACTCACACCGCCCGCCACGCCCGCCCGCCGCCTGCATGCACCGGACTGGCGCGGCTTCGTGCTGCCGCTCGCCGCACTTGCGTGCTGGTGGGCCCTCGCTTCCGCGCACCTCGTGAAAAGCGGGCTATTCGTCAGCCCCGCCGACGTGCTGCACACCGCGTGGGCGCAGGCCACGAGCGGCGCGCTCGGCCGTGCGTTGTCGGCATCGCTCGCGCGCGAAGCGTGCGGGTTCGCGATCGGCGCGACGGGCGGGCTGTTGCTCGGCGCCGTGCTCGGGCTGTCGCGCGTCGCCGCGCGGATGGTCGGGCCGAGCTTCGACACGTTCAAGCAGATCTCGCTGTTCGCGTGGATTCCGCTGATTTCCGTGTGGTTCGGGCTCGGCGACGTCGCGAAGGTCGTGTTCCTGTCGCTCGCCGCGCTGCTGCCGGTCGCCGCCCATACCTGCGACGGCATTCACGCGGTGCCGCGCACGTACGTCGACGTCGCCCGCGCGCTGCGCTACTCGCGGCTTCAGCTGATCCGCTACGTGATCCTGCCGGCCGCGCTGCCGTCGATCTTCACCGGCCTGTATCTCGGCCTGATCTATTCGTGGCTCGCGACGCTCGGCGCGGAATACCTGCTCGTCGCCGGCAGCGGGATCGGCAACACGCTGATCGACGGCAGCGAGCAGTTCCGGATGGATCTCGTGCTGTTCGGGATCATCGTCGTCGGCGTGACCGGCTGGGCACTGAACGCGACCGCGCGGGCGATCGAGCGCAAGGTGCTGGCCCGGCGCGGCGACCTCGCGCGCTGAGGCGCCCGTTCCTTCCGTATCGCTCCCTTCTCCTGACCGCCATGACGACTCTCGCCTCCGATTCGCTCGACATCCTCCATGTAAGCAAGCACTACGCGCAACGCGGCGCGGCGCTCGCCGTGCTCGACGACGTGTCGCTGCACGTGCGCGCCAGCGAATTCGTCACGATCGTCGGCGCCAGCGGCTGCGGCAAGTCGACGCTGCTGCGGCTCGTCGCCGGGCTCGACACCGATTACACCGGCGAAATCCACGCCGGCGGCGAGCGCGTGCGCGACACGTCGCTGCAGCGCGGCATCGTGTTCCAGGATCACCGGCTGTTCCCGTGGCTGACCGTCGAACAGAACATCGGCGCCGCGCTGCGCAACGCGCCGCTGGACGCCGCCGCGAAACGGCGCGCGATCGCGGAGCACATCGCGCTCGTCGGGCTCAACGGCTTCGAGCACGCGTTTCCGAACCAGTTGTCGGGCGGGATGGCACAGCGCGTCGCGATCGCGCGCGGACTCGTGAACCGGCCGCGCGTGCTGCTGCTCGACGAACCGTTCGGCGCGCTCGACGCGCAAACCCGCGCGAAGATGCAGAACGAACTGCTGCGCATCTGGGAACAGGAGCGCATCACGATGATCCTGGTCACGCACGACGTCGACGAAGCCGTCTATCTCGGCGACCGCGTCGTCACGATGGCGCCGCGTCCGGGCCGCATCGCGCGCATCGTCGACGTCGCGCTGCCGCGCCCGCGCCGGCACGATTCGCCGGCATTCGCGCGCTTGCGCGACACCGTGCTCGCCGATTTCGACGACAGCGAGCCGCCGGGCGACGACGGTTCAGGCGGCAAGCACCTCGACGCGGCGCGCCCGCACCGGATCGGCGAATGGCGGCTCGCCTGGTAGGCGCATGACGTATCGAATCGTTCAGCATCACGACACATATCGTTCATCGCAGCGCGCACACTAAGGTTGTGACGATTCATCGGTTCCGGTTCTGTGCGGCGCCTGCTTGAATGGAGACTCGACCGACCCGACTCCCAGGAGACTCCCGATGTCCGATGTCCAGCACGCCGCTCACTCGCCCTCGCCTGCTTCGCACGCCGCGCCGCGCACGGCCACCGTCCCGCTTCAGCTTCGTCAGGTCGCCGGCCGGATCGGCGCCGAAATTTCCGGCGTGCGGCTGTCGGCCACGCTCGACGACGCGACGTTCGATGCGGTCCACGCCGCGCTGCTGCGCCACAAGGTGTTGTTCTTCCGCGGCCAGCACCATCTCGACGACACCGCGCAGGAAGCCTTCGCCCGCCGCTTCGGCGACACGGTCGCGCACCCGACCGTGCCGTCCGTCGACGGCAGCGCTGCCCTGCTCGAACTCGATTCCGCGCACGGCGCACGCGCCAATTCGTGGCACACCGACGTGACCTTCGTCGACGCGTACCCGAAGATCTCGATCCTGCGCGCGGTCGTGATCCCGCCGTTCGGCGGCGATACCGTGTGGGCCAACACGGCCGCCGCGTACGCGAATCTGCCCGACCCGCTGCGCGCGCTCGCCGACACGCTGTGGGCGCTGCATACGAACGCGTACGACTATGCGTCGACGCACGTGCACGCCGACGATACGCAACTGAAGCGCTACCGCGAAGTATTCACGTCGACCGTCTACGAAACCGAGCATCCGGTCGTGCGCGTGCATCCGGAAACCGGCGAACGCACGCTCGTGCTCGGGCACTTCGTGCAAAAGATCAAGGGGCTGTCGTCGCAGGATTCCGCGCACCTGCTGCAGGTGCTGCACGAACACGTGACGCGCCTCGAGAACACCGTGCGCTGGAACTGGCAGGAAGGCGACGTCGCGATCTGGGACAACCGCGCGACCCAGCACTACGCGATCAACGACTACGGCGATGCGCGCCGCGTCGTGCGCCGCGCGACCGTTCACGGCGACGTGCCGGTCGGCATCGACGGCCGCCAGAGCGTCCTGCTCAAGGGGCCGGGCGCCACGCTGCAATAACGTCGACGTACCCACGTCACGCGGCGGCGCTCTTTTCCGCGCGCCGTCGCGCGCCTCTCTGGAGGACACCCGCCATGAACCTCGCACCACCGGATCGACGCGTGCACGCGCCACGATGTCGCCCGTCTCCCTCGTTCACTTCCGCCAGGAGCGTCGCATGAGCGCCCTACTCGAACCCGCCGCCCAGCCGGTCGACGTGATCCCGCTGTCCGCCCACATCGGTGCGGAAATCCGCGGCGTCGACCTCACGCAACCGTTGACCACGCCGCAGATCGCGGCGATCCGCGCCGCGCTGCTGAAATGGCGCGTGATCTTCTTCCGCGAACAATTCCTCACGCACGAGCAGCATGTCGCGTTCTCCGCGCAGTTCGGCGAGCCGACGGTCGGCCACCCGGTGTTCGGGCACGTCGACGGCCATCCGGCCGTCTATTCGATCTCGAAGCATCGCAAGGCGACGCGCTTCGAAGGCGAACCGGTACGCCGGCCCTGGACCGGCTGG
>NZ_JACFYV010000056.1:0-35930 GCF_016759955.1 Burkholderia sp. KCJ3K979 | reverse complement strand
GCGACTTTACGTCGGATTTATGACGGCCGTGAAGCTGTTTTAATCCTTTTGCGCCTGACATGCCAATTTTAAAAGGACTGCTTTCCGATGCCGAGTGCTGCGCTGCGGCAGACCGTCGCGAAACGTGGGGTAAAAATTGAGGTGGATCAAGGTTATGCGGAAGGGCACCGCAAATGGCGTAATACCCGATGAATCAGGTCAATTAATCGGCGAAGAAACGGAGCGTGAAGCGCGTTGAAAAGCGGGGGAAAAGCAGCGGAAAAACGGACGAAAAAAAACCGCTGCCGGGCAGGCAGCGGTTTTCGATGAAGCGCTCTAAATCGCCGGGATTTACGCGTATTCGGCGAGGGCCGTGCGCATCTTCTTCATCGCGCTCGCTTCGATCTGGCGGATGCGTTCCGCCGACACACCGAACTCGGCGGCGAGATCGTGCAGCGTCGAGCCGCCCGAGCCATCGTCGTCGACGTGCAGCCAGCGCGCCTCGATGATGCGGCGGCTGCGCGCGTCGAGCGCGTCGAGCGCCTGCGCGATGCCGTCCGTCTGCAGCATGTCGCGTTGACGTGCGGCCAGCACGGCGGTCGGCTCGTTGTGCGAGTCGGCCAGGTAGGCGATCGGCGCGTACGACTCCTCGCCGTCTTCCACCTGGCCTTCGAGCGCGATGTCGCCGCCCGACAGGCGCGTTTCCATCTCGGTGACTTCCTCGCGCTTGACGTTGAGCTCCTGCGCGAGGCCGTCGATTTCCTCGGGCGTCATCGCCTGCATGCTCTTCTTGTGGCTGCGCAGGTTGAAGAACAGCTTGCGCTGCGCCTTCGTGGTCGCGACCTTCACCATGCGCCAGTTGCGCAGGATGTACTCGTGGATCTCGGCCTTGATCCAGTGAATCGCATACGACACCAGGCGCACGTTTTGCGCCGGGTCGAACCGCTTCACGGCTTTCATCAGGCCGATGTTGCCTTCCTGGATCAGGTCGCCGTGCGGCAGGCCGTAGCCGAGATAGTTGCGCGCGATCGACACGACGAGACGCAGGTGCGACAGCACGAGGCGGCGCGCCGCGTCGAGGTTGTTGTCCTCGCGGAATTCGGTTGCGTAGCGGCGTTCCTCTTCGGCGGTCAGCAGCGGAATGCGATTGACGGCCTGGATGTACGCGTCGATGTTGCCGAGCTGGCCGGGCAACATCGATTGGGCTGCGAGCGCCAGCGAGCCTGCCGATTCGGCCTTGGCCGGCGTCGGGCTCAGCGTGTTCGGGAGGGTCAGGGCGTGGCTCACTAAAAAACTCCTTTGGAATCAGGGACAAGCCCCCGGTCTCGAATGAGATTCCGTGGGTCATCTTAGCACTCCCGCAATACGAGTGCTAATTCCTTAGAGCGGGCGGGGGCATCGGAGTTCCCCGTTTTTCTATCGAACCGGTTGAGTCGATAGTCTATTCTGCGACAGGGGCGGGGCCACGAAGTTCCGTAACCCGTTGTTTCTGATGGGAATCAGTAGACGATTTCGATTTTTGTCGTTTTGGAAGCAAACAATTTCGCTTCGTGATGCCGATCCGAAAAGTCCTTTACCATACCATTCAGTTCGCTCGGGCCCGGCCGTTGCGGCAGGCTCCATTCAACCCACAAAGTTGGAGTGTCAGATGAACAATAAGAAGAATCGCCGGCCCGGCAGCCGGCTGGTGCTGCATGCGATGCTGGCAGCGTCTCTTCTGGGCGGATCCGCTGCGGCTTTCGCGGATCGATGGGGGATCCAGGCGGGCGGCGGGTTTTCGGATCGTCGCGGGATCGACAAGGCCGATATGGGCGTGGTGTGGGACCCGGGCTGGAACTGGTGGGAAATCGGCGGCTGGCACTTCGCGTTCGTCGTCGAAGGGCACGCCGGCTACTGGCACACGGGCGGCAACGTCCATGGCAACATCGGCGAGTTCGGCGTCACGCCGATGTTCCGTTTCATCAAGAGCAGCGGGCAGATTCGCCCGTTCATCGAGGCGGGCGGCGGCGTCCGGCTTCTGACGCACCCGACGATCTCGGACAATTTCTCGCTGTCGACGGCGTTCCAGTTCGCGCCGACGGGCGGCGTGGGCGTGCAGTTCGGCCAACGGCAACAGTATCAGGTCGGCTACCGGTTCGAACATGTGTCTAACGCGGGTATCAAAGAGCCGAATCCTGGTATAAATTTCCACCAGTTCTACCTGCAGTACAACTTCTGATCCGTACGCCCGTGCAAGGCGGGCGCGTTGCCGAGGAGTCAGGCGATGGCGAAGGTGGTCGATGCGATCCGCGCGCTCGAGCGCGACCGGTTCCGGGCGATGGTGGACGGCGACGGGGAGGCGCTCGCCGCGCTGCTGTCGGACAAGGTGTTTTTCGTCCACACCAACGGCAAGCGCGAAACCAAGCAGCAGTTCATCGACGCCATCGTCGCCGGCCGCCGCCGCTATCGCCAGATCGAAATCCAGTCGCAGGACGTGCTGCCGGTCGGCGACGAGACCTGCGTCGTCACCGGCCGCGCGTTGATCGAGATGGAAACGAACAACGGCGGCCTCGTCTTCCCGATTGCCTATACGTCCGTCCACACGCACGACCAGGGCCGCTGGTGCCTGTTCGCGTGGCAGGCGACGCGGTGCGCGACCGAGACGTGAGCGCGGGTGCCGCGCCTTTTCATGTCCCGACCGAAGCGGCCTTCTGAGCCGCTTTTTGCTGCCTCGTGCGGCGCGGATCGCGCGGCGCACGGGCGGTCACGCACCGCTCGCTGACCTTTCAACCCTGCATCGAAGCCCGGCGCTCAGGCCGCCGCGCGTCGATCGGCGCAGTGCCATGCCGAGCGGTTGATCGCGCTGACGACCGCATCGAGTGCCGCGCTCGCCGCATCGGCGTGCACGCCGACCCCGTGCCGCAGCGGCGCGTCGCCGACCCGGCAGCCGACCGATACCGCGATCCGGCCGTCCGCGGTGCGCGTGTGTTCGCACGACGCGACGTCGATCGCGGCGCCGGCGGCCGCCGCGAATGCCGCGGCGAAACGTCGCACGGCGTCGTCGGGCGTCGCGTCGGCGGCGGGCGCCACCGCGATCTCGCGGTTTTGCCAGCGCGCGCCGCCGCCGTGGCGTGCGGCCGGGCCGTCGGTCTCGAAGAATTCGCGGGAGAACAGCGCGCAGATCGCGTCGCCCGTCACTTCCTCGCCCGACGCGTCGGCGAGCGTCTGCACCGCATGGCTGAATTCGATCTGGACGCGGCGCGTCGGCGTGAAGCCCATCCCGCGTTCGAGCAGGAACGTCGCGCCGCCCTTGCCGGACTGGCTGTTCACGCGGATCACCGCGTCATAGCTGCGGCCGAGGTCGGCCGGGTCGATCGGCAGGTACGGGACCTCCCAGATCGCCTCGGGGCGCTGCTGCGCGAAACCCTTGCGGATCGCATCCTGGTGCGAGCCCGAGAACGCGGTGAACACGAGGTCGCCCGCGTACGGGTGGCGCGGATGCACGGGAATCTGGTTGCAGCGCTCCACGACGCGGCGCACGGCGTCGATGTCGGAGAAATCGAGGCCCGGGTCGATGCCTTGCGTGTAGAGGTTCAACGCGAGCGTGACGAGATCGACGTTGCCGGTGCGCTCGCCGTTGCCGAACAGGCAGCCCTCGATGCGGTCGGCGCCCGCGAGCAGCGCGAGTTCGGCCGCCGCGACCGCGGTGCCGCGATCGTTGTGCGGATGCACGGACAGCACGATGCTGTCGCGATACGCGAGGTTGCGGTCCATCCATTCGATCTGGTCGGCGAACACGTTCGGGGTCGCGGCCTCGACGGTGGCCGGCAGGTTGACGATCATCTTGTGGTCGCGGGTCGGGCGCCACGTCTGCGCGACCGCGTCGCAGATCTCGCGCGCGAACGTCAGCTCGGTCATGCTGAAGGTTTCCGGCGAGTACTGGAAGGTCCAGCGGGTATCGGGGCGCGCGGCCGCGTGTGCCTTGATGATGCGCGTGCCGTCGATCGCGAGCGCCTTTACGTCGTTCTTCGACATCCCGAACACGATGCGGCGGAACGACGGGCACACCGCGTTGTACAGGTGCACGATCGCGCGCGGCACGCCTTCGAGCGCATCGAAGGTGCGGGCGATCAGGTCTTCGCGAGACTGCACGAGCACCTCGATCGTCACGTCGTCGGGAATCCGCTTGTCGTCGATCAGCTTGCGCACGAAATCGAAGTCGGTTTGCGACGCCGACGGAAAACCGACTTCGATCTCCTTGAACCCGATGGCGACCAGCATTTCGAAGAACTCGAGCTTCTGCTCGATGCTCATCGGCTCGATCAGCGACTGGTTGCCGTCGCGCAGGTCGGTGCTCATCCACACGGGCGCACGCTCGATGGTGCGGGCCGGCCAGCGGCGGCCATTGAGGCGGACGGGCTCGAACGGACGGTATTTGTCTTGCGGATTGCGCATCATCTTCTGGACCTCGGGTCTCAAGTCGCGAGCGAAGACGGGCGGCATGGGCGACGGTTGGCGCTGCCTCGCACCCGGCGCGCGATGGCGCCACGGATGCAGATGATCTTCGCGAATCGGCCGACGGATGGACGGACGAATGCTGACGACTTCGGGTTGTAAAAACTGCGAGAGGGGTACTGCGAGGAACTGCTGGGAGGACCGTGCGGACAGCACACGGCGCTACGACAGCCTTAGGCTAGTCGTAGCGATAGCGGCCGCGCTAGGCGGCCGGAGGTAATTCGGAGGGGGTTCGGAAAGGAACGCATGACGGTCACTCTATGCCAGGATGCGCCCGCGTGTCAAATGTCGGGATAAAGGGGCAGGTCGTCGTCGCGCCGTCAGCGCGCGATGCGGGCGATCTGCACGATCGTCGCGACCTGCCGCGCCACGGTGTCGGGCACCGGCACCTCGCCGCGCAGCACGGCGTCCGTCCACGCGGCCGTGGTCGCCGCATCGCGCGACTCGGGCAGCGCGACCGGTGGCGCGTCGGTCGACGAACGCTCGGCGTCGATCAGCGTGTCGCACACGCCGTCGTGCAGCCAGTCGACCTGCACCTGGCGCCGCGTGTCGGCCACCGCTTCGCCTTCGGTGCCGCGCGCGAGCAGCGCGCCGCCGAGCGCGGCGTCCGGATGATCGCGGAACAACTGCGCGAGGCTGTCGCGGTACGGCGGATGCGTGTAGTTGACGAGCCGCAGCCCGGCCGGCGCGAACGGTTGCAGGATCTTCACGAGCGTATGCGTGGAGTTGCGTACGCCCAGCACGCCGCGCATCGACAGCAGGCGCGCGATGCGCGGCGCCAGCACGTCGATCGGCGCGAACGCGACGCGACGTTCGGCGAGCGTATCCTCGATCGCGTCGTGCGACGTCGACGGCGCGAGCGACAGCGCCGAGAAGATCTCGGCGCTCGTCACGCGGCCCGGGTCTTGCTCCACCCCGTGCACCAGCACCGGCACGCCTTCGCGCGCGAGCAGCAGCGCGAGCAGCGGCACGAGGTTCGGTTGCTTGCGCGCACCGTTGTAGCTCGGGATCGACACCGGGCGGAACGCGGCGTCCTGTACGTGCACGGGCTCGAACGACGCCTGCGCGGCGGCGAGCATCGCGGCCAGCTCGTCGGCGGATTCGCCCTTCAGCCGATAGGCAATCAGGATCGCGCCGAGTTCGACGTCCGACACGCGCGCATCGAGCATCGCGCGATAGAGCGCGAACGTGTCCTCGGCGGACAGGGCGCGCGCGCCGTTCGGGCCGCGGCCGATTTCCTTGATGAAGCGGGCGCAAGGGAACGGAGCGGCGGCGGGATCGTGGGAAGCGGTCATCGGAACGTGGGGCGGCCGGCCGGCATCGGGCCGCGCGGTGAGCGGTAAGGAATGCCCCGAGTATCGCACGGGCGCGGCCGCGCATCGTGCCGCGCTACACTCTGGTTCCCGGCGGCACGCGCGCCGCTGCGCCGCGCCCATGCCGCCGCCGGCCGAATACGACCAAAGAGAGACATCCCATGAAGCTCTACAGCTATTTCCGCAGTTCCGCGTCGTACCGCGTGCGGATTGCCCTGAACCTCAAGCAGCTGCCGTTCGACTATGCTCCCGTGCACATGCTGCGCGACGGCGGCGAGCAACTGAAGGACGCGTACCGCGCGCTGAATCCGGATGCGGTCGTGCCGACGCTGATCGATGGCGACGCGACGCTGCAGCAGTCGCTCGCGATCATCGAATATCTCGACGAAACCCATCCCGAGCCCCCGTTGCTGCCGAAGCAGCCGGTCGATCGTGCCTATGTGCGGGCGGTCGCGCTGCAGATCGCCTGCGAAATCCACCCGCTCAACAACCTGCGCGTGCTGAAGTACCTGAAGCACACGCTGAAGGTGCCCGAGGACGCAAAGAACGCGTGGTACCGGCACTGGATCGAGGCGGGCTTCGACACGCTCGAGACCCGTCTCGCGAACGATCCGCGCACCGGCAAGCTGTGCTTCGGCGACACGCCGACGCTCGCCGACGTGTGCCTCGTGCCGCAGGTGTTCAACGCGAACCGCTTCTCGATCGACACGACGCGTTTCCCGACGATCCAGCGGATCGTCGACCATGCGGCGACGATCGATGCGTTCAAGGCCGCCGAGCCGGGCGTGCAGCCGGACGCGGAATGAGCGCGGAATGCGCGCCGCGGCCCGTGGCGGGCAGGATCGGGCGCGCATGAAAAAGGGCGCCCGAAGGCGCCCCGTGCGATGCGAGCCGGCGGCGTTCAGCCGAGCAGCGCGTCCGCGAATTCCACCGCGCTGAACGGCTGCAGGTCCTCGACCTTCTCGCCGACGCCGATGAAGTAGACGGGCACCGGCCGTTGCCGCGCGATCGCGGCGAGAATCCCGCCCTTCGCGGTGCCGTCGAGCTTCGTGACGATCAGGCCGGTCAGGCCCAGCGCGTCGTCGAAGGCCTTCACCTGCGTGAGCGCGTTCTGGCCGGTGTTCGCGTCGATCACCAGCAGCACCTCGTGCGGCGCGCCGTCGTGCGCCTTCGCGATCACGCGCTTCACCTTCTTCAATTCTTCCATCAGATGAAGCTGCGTCGGCAGGCGGCCAGCCGTGTCGGCCATCATCACGTCGATCTTGCGCGCCCGCGCGGCGCTGACCGCGTCGAAGATCACCGCGGCCGGATCGCCGCTTTCCTGCTGCACGACCGTCACGTTGTTGCGCTCGCCCCAGACCGCCAGCTGTTCGCGCGCGGCCGCGCGGAACGTGTCGCCGGCGGCCAGCAGCACCGACTGGTCGAAGCTCTGCAGATGCTTCGCGAGCTTGCCGATACTGGTCGTCTTGCCCGCGCCGTTCACGCCGGTGATCATCATCACGAGCGGCTGCGCGCGGCCGAGCATCAGCGATTTCTCGAGCGGCGTCAGCAGCTCGACGAGCAGGTCGTGCAGCGCATCCTTCACCTGTTGCGGATCGGTCAGCCGGCCCGCGCGCACCTTCTCGCGCAGCGCGTCGAGCAGGTATTCGGTCGCGTCGACGCCCGCGTCGGACATCAGCAGCGCGGTTTCGAGCTCCTCGTACAGATCCTCGTCGATCTTCGTGTTGACGAACACGCCGGTGATGCTCGAACCCGTCTTCGCGAGCCCCGTTTTCAGGCGCGCGAGCCACGACTTCTTCGCGGACGCGTCCTGCAGCGGCGGCGGGACGATCTCGACCGTCTCGACGACTTCGTCGCGGCCGTCGTTGGTCGGCGTGACCGTCATCACGACGGCCGGCGCGGCCGGTTGCGCGCTCGCCTGCGGCACGTCGGCCGCGGGCGGCGCGTCGAGCACGGGCGCC
This sequence comes from Burkholderia sp. KCJ3K979, assembly GCF_016759955.1. Classification (NCBI taxonomy): domain Bacteria; kingdom Pseudomonadati; phylum Pseudomonadota; class Betaproteobacteria; order Burkholderiales; family Burkholderiaceae; genus Burkholderia; species Burkholderia sp. KCJ3K979. Next base: position 28,183 of record NZ_JACFYV010000056.1, on the reverse strand, counting down.
GCTTCGGCCGCTTCGTCCGTTTGCTGCGCGTCGGCCGATTGCGATTCCGCCGGATCGGGCTCCTGCGTTTTCTTGAATCGTTTGAAGAAACTGAACATGGTCTGACGTCGGGAAGAGGGCGGGCCGCCGCCGGGAGCGGGGCGCCGGACGGGCCGTTCTGCGTTCGCGCGGGCGCGGCGCACGGCGGCCGAAACCGTGCATTTTATCAGTGCGGCGTGGCCCTCGCGTCAGTGCGCGTCGCCGCTGTGGTAACGTGCGCCTGTTTGGCGGCGTGCCCCTGCGCGCGCCCGGTTCCTCCGTCGTCGATATCCCGTATGTCCCGTTCCTCTTCCGGCCGCCCCGCGGCCCCGTCCAGTCGCGGCAAGCCGCACACGATCCGCATCATCGGCGGCGACTGGAAACGCACGCCGCTCGCGGTGCTCGATCTCGACGGCCTGCGCCCGACCCCCGATCGCGTGCGCGAGACGCTGTTCAACTGGCTCGGCCAGGATCTCGAAGGCTGGCGCTGCCTCGACCTGTTCGCGGGCACCGGCGCGCTCGGCTTCGAAGCCGCGTCGCGCGGCGCGGCGAGCGTCGTGATGGTCGAGCGCCATCCGCGCGCCGCGCAGCAGCTGCGTGCGATCAAGGACAAGCTCGGCGCCCGTTCGGTCGAGGTTGCCGAAGCCGATGCGCTGCGGCTCGCGGCCGGGCTCACGCCGGGCGCGTTCGACGTCGTGTTCCTCGATCCGCCGTTCGACGACCTGGCCGCGCTCGAGCGCGCGATCGCGCTGTCGGCGCCGCTCGTCGCGGCGGGCGGCGCGCTCTACGTCGAAACGGGGGCGGAACTCGACCCGGCCGCGCACGACGCGCTGGCGGGCTGGCAGGTGGTGAAGCACGGCAAGGCCGGTGCGGTTCACTATCATTTGCTGCGCCGCGAAAATGATGAATAATGCGCGTTCCATACGAGGCGGCGCGCCGCAAAGGCGACGCATGCCCATCTCGGCAGCGGCGCGTGCATCGCACGGCTGCCATCCCGTTTGCGTGATGACAGGAGGAGCGACATGGTAGTCGCCGTGTATCCCGGTACGTTCGATCCGCTGACGCGCGGGCACGAAGACCTCGTGCGGCGTGCGTCGAGCATTTTTGATACGCTGGTGGTGGGCGTTGCCGACAGCCGCGCGAAAAAGCCGTTTTTCTCGCTCGAAGAACGTCTGACGATTGCGAACGAGGTGCTCGGCCATTACCCGAACGTGAAGGTGATGAGTTTCACCGGTCTCCTGAAGGATTTCGTCCGCGTCAACAATGCGCGCGTGATCGTGCGCGGGCTGCGCGCCGTGTCCGATTTCGAATACGAGTTCCAGATGGCGGGCATGAACCGCTATCTGCTGCCCGACGTCGAGACGATGTTCATGACGCCGTCCGACCAGTACCAGTTCATCTCGGGAACGATCGTGCGCGAAATCGCGCAGTTGGGCGGCGATGTCAGCAAATTCGTGTTTCCGTCCGTCGAGAAGTGGCTGACCGAGAAAGTCACCGCGATGGGAGGCCCGGCCGCGTGATGCGGCGCGGCCGGTTTCGTCGCGAAGCCGGCCGCCGGCCTGAAGAAGTGAGATCAGTATGGCTTTGATGATTACCGACGAGTGCATCAATTGCGACGTGTGCGAGCCCGAGTGCCCGAACGGCGCGATTTCGATGGGCCCGGATATCTACGTGATCGACCCGAACAAGTGCACCGAGTGCGTCGGCCATTTCGACGAACCGCAGTGCCAGCAGGTGTGTCCGGTCGAGTGCATTCCGCGCGATCCGCAGCATGACGAATCGCACGCGCAATTGATGGAGAAGTACCACGCGTTGATCGCCGTGAAGGGCGACGACGCGTCGTGATCCTGCGCTGACGCGCGCGCGCTTCGATTGAGGGGCGCGCGCGTCGCGCTTTCTTTCAGATCGGCGCCGCCCGGCGCCGGTTCTTCCGTGTCAGGCCAGCAACTCGCGCAACGCCGCGACGAGTGCATCGCATTCGGCATCGGTGCCGACGGTGATGCGCAGATGCTGGTCGATCCGCGGCAGCCGGAAGTGCCGCACGAAAATTTCCCGTTCCTTCAGCTTGGCCGCGATCGCGCCCGCATCGTGCGCGGGATGGCGCGCGAACACGAAATTCGCGGCCGACGGCACGATCTCGAAGCCGAGTGCGTCGAGCGCATGCGTGAGCCGCGCCCGGCTGTCGATCACGCGTCGGCAGGTGGCGTTGAAATAGTCGGTGTCTTCGTACGCGGCCTGAGCGGCAACCTGTGCGAGCCGGTCGAGCGGGTACGAGTTGAAGCTGTCCTTCACGCGGTTCAGCGCGTCGATCAGCGCCACGTCGCCGAACGCGAAGCCGACACGCATGCCCGCGAGCGAGCGCGCCTTCGACGTCGTATGCACGACGAGCAGGTTCGGATGACGGTCGATCAGCGTAATGGCCGACTGCGCGCCGAAATCGACGTACGCTTCGTCGATCACGACCACCGACGACGGATTCGCGGCCGCGATCCGCTCGACGTCAGCAAGCGGCAGCGCGCGCCCGGTCGGCGCATTCGGGTTCGGAAACAGCACGCCGCCGACGTCGTCGAGATAGTCGTCGACGCGGATCGAGAAATCGTCCGCGAGCGGCACGACCGTGGTGTCGACGCCGTACAGGCGCGCGTAGGTCGGGTAGAAGCTGTACGTGATGTCGGGAAAGCGCAGCGGCCGGTCGTGCTTGAGCAGCGCCTGGAACGCGTGCGCGAGCACCTCGTCGGAGCCGTTGCCGACGAACACCTGTTCGGGCTGGATGCGGTGATGGGCCGCGACCGTCTCGCGCAGTGCGCGCGCGACCGGGTCCGGATAGCGGCGCAGCGTGTCGCCGGTCTCGCCGAGTTCGCGTGCGATTGCCGCGACGACACGCGGCGACGGCGGATAGGGATTCTCGTTGGTGTTCAGCTTGACGGGGTGCGCGAGCGCGGGCTGTTCGCCCGGCACGTAAGGCACGAGTTGCTGAACGACGTCGCTCCAGTAACGGCTCACCGCTTGGCTCCTGTCGGGCAAAGCGTCCAGATTACCGCATGTGCGCGTCGCGGTGGGGCGGGCGAGACCGCCCGGTTGCGCCGGCCGGCCGACGCGCCAGGCCGGTGCGCGTGCGGTCAGTTGCGATGCAGCTGCATCGTCGCGCGGTCGAGTTCGCCCTTGACGACCATCGGCATCACGGCAAGCGCGCGTTCGATCGATGCGTCGATCACGTCCTGTTCCTCGCGGCGCGGCGGTTTCAGCACGAAGTTCGCGACGTCGGGCTTCGCGCCGGCGCGCGCGCTTTCCGGGATCAGGTCGCGCGGGTGGCCGATGCCGATCCGCAGCCGCCAGTATTGCTGCGACGACAGGTGCGCGGTGATGTCCTTCAGCCCGTTGTGGCCACCGCTGCCGCCGCCGAGCTTCAGCTTCACGGTGCCGGGCGGCAGGTCGAGCTCGTCGTGCGCGACGAGGATCTGGTCGGGCAGGATCTTGAAGAATTGCGCGAGCGCGACGACCGACTGGCCGGAGCGGTTCATGTAGGTCTGCGGCTCGAGCAGATGAACTTCCTCACCATGCAGGCGTGCTTTCGCATAGAAGCCGTGAAAGCGGCGTTCGTCGCGCAGCGTCGTGCCGGCTTCGCGGGCGAGCTGGTCGATCAGCCAGAAGCCGGCGTTGTGGCGCGTCGCGGTGTATTCCGCCCCGGGATTGCCGAGGCCGACGATCAGTTTGATCATGACGTTTCGAAGGCGGCGGCAGCCGCCTGGGCGCAGAAAAAGAAAAACCCGCCGGGCAAGCCGCGGCGGGTTGCGTCGACCGTTTCGTGAAACGGATCGATGGAGCGCGTACGCAGCCGCTTAAGCAGCCGGCGTTTCGCCTTCTGCTGCGTCCGACACGGCGCCAGCCGGGACCGTCGCCGAAGCGATGACCGGGTTTTCCGCGTCGACGTGCGCGACCAGCGCGACGCCCTTCGGCAGCGCGATGTCCTTCGCGTGCAGCGACTGACCGGCTTCGATCTTCGACAGGTCGACTTCGAGGAACTCCGGCAGGTCGGCCGGCAGGCACTCGATTTCGATTTCCGTTGCGACGTGCGAAACGATCGCGCTCGACAGCTTCACGGCCGGGCTGACTTCTGCGTTCAGGAAGTGCAGCGGTGCCTTCGTGTGCAGCTTCTTCTTCGCGTCGACGCGCTGGAAGTCAACGTGCAGCACGAGTTGCTTGAACGGGTGGTATTGCACGTCGCGCAGCAGAACCTGTTGCGACTGGCCAGCCACTTCCAGGTCGAGGATCGACGAGTGGAAGGCTTCCTTCTTCAGTGCATGCCACAGCGCGTTGTGATCCAGTTCGATCTTTTGCGGGGCTGCTTCGCCACCGTAGACGATACCCGTGGTCTTACCGGCGTTGCGCAGGCGGCGGCTCGCACCCGTACCTTGCTGTTGGCGCTCGAAAGCGACGACTTTCATGTGATTCTCCATTTGCTGCCCGCGACCAGGCAGTAAAACGGGGCCATCAAGCGGCCCCCGATGAAACGGCCGGGGTTTCGTCTATCCCGTCCGATTGTGCAAAAAGCGAAGCGTTGCCGCTTCGCTTTCTGCGCATGCTTCGTTCCGTCGATTCGCGATCAGGATTCCGCGAACAGCGACATCACCGAATCGCCTCGGCGAATCCGCGAGAACGTCTCGGCCAGCAGGCTCGCGCTCGTCAGCGAGCGGATCTTCGAGCACGCCAGCGATTCGGCCGACAGCGGAATCGTATCGGTGACGACCAGCTCGTCGAGTTCCGACGCGGCGATGCGATCCGCGGCGCCGCCCGACAGCACGGGGTGCGTCGCGTACGCGAACACCTGCTTCGCGCCGCGATCCTTCAGGACTTGCGCGGCCTTGCAGAGCGTGCCGGCCGTATCGACCATGTCGTCCATGATCACGCAGGTGCGGCCTTCGACTTCACCGATGATGTTCATCACTTCGGCGACGTTCGCCTTCGGGCGACGCTTGTCGATGATCGCGAGATCGCAGTTGAGCTGCTTCGCGAGTGCCCGGGCGCGCACCACGCCGCCGACGTCCGGCGACACGACGAGCAGATCCGAGTAGTTCTGCTTGCGCAGATCGCCCAGCAGGATCGGCGTCGCGTAGATGTTGTCGACCGGGATGTCGAAGAAGCCCTGAATCTGGTCGGCGTGCAGATCCATCGTGATGATCCGCTCGACGCCGGCGATTTCCAGCATGTTCGCGACGACCTTCGCCGAGATCGCGACACGCGCCGAACGCGGGCGACGATCCTGACGGGCATAGCCGAAGTAGGGGATGGCAGCAGTGATCCGGCCGGCGGATGCGCGCTTGAGCGCATCGACCATGATCATCAGTTCCATCAGGTTGTCGTTCGCCGGTGCGCACGTGGATTGCAGGACGAAGACGTCCTTGCCGCGCACGTTTTCCTGGATCTCGACCTGGATCTCGCCGTCGGAGAAACGGCTGACCATTGCTTTGCCGAGGGGGATACCAAGGATATTGACGACTTCCTGGGCGAGCGCGGGATTCGCGTTGCCAGTAAAGACCATCAGGCCATCATGGCTGTGGCTGCTCATCGTGCACCTGCTTCAGGCTTGGGCGGGAAATGCGGGAAAATTTTTGGCAGGGGAGGAAGGACTCGAACCCTCGCATGCCGGAATCAAAATCCGGTGCCTTGACCAACTTGGCGACTCCCCTACACTTAACTGATAACTTCACCGAACTTGTGTAGGCCGTTCGGCAAAGTAAAACTTCATGACGCGAAAGCGAAGAGCGGATGCTCGTTCAGACTCTCGGCAACTGCGCCATTCCAACTGGCGGGCAGTTTGGCTTTCGCCGCTTCTGCCTCGTGCTTGCTGTGAAACGCTGCAAACACGCTTGCTCCGGAGCCGGTCATCCTCGCGGGGGTCACATCATACAACCATTTGACCACCTGCGCAACTTCCGCGTACTTCCTTGTTACAACTTCCTGCATATCGTTCCGGCCGAAGCTATCTGGCCATTCCGCATCGCTGGTTTGCTGTGCAAGAAAGTCAGCAATTGTGACGGGCTTCGTATCTCTTGTCAACAACTCATCTGAAAATATTTCAGCGGTCGGGACATGAACGCGTGGCGTCACAACCAAGAACCAGCGAGTCGGCAATTCTACCTCAGCTAATTCTTCTCCGATACCCTCTGCGAACGCATTTTTTCCAAAAATAAAAAACGGGACGTCGGCGCCGAGTTTGACCGCGAGCGACTGAAGCTCGGCGCGCGGCAAATCGAGTTGCCACAGGCGGTTCAGCGCGAGCAGCGTCGTCGCCGCGTCGGAGCTGCCGCCGCCGAGGCCGGCGCCCATCGGCAAGATCTTGTCGATCTCGATGTCGACGCCGTGCGCGGTACCCGTATGCGTTTTCAGCAGGTTGGCCGCGCGCACGACGAGATCGCTTTCCTCGGGCACGCCGGGCACGTCGGTGACGCGTGCGACGCGGCCGTCGTCGCGCAGCGTGAAGTGCAGCGTGTCGCCCCAGTTCAGCAGCTGGAATACGCTCTGCAGATCGTGATAGCCGTTCGGACGACGGCCGGTGATGTGCAGGAACAGGTTGAGTTTCGCGGGCGCCAGGCAGTTGCGCAGCGAGCGGGTCGAATCGGTCATGCGGGTATCGGGGCTAGGCGCGCGTGCTCACTGATCGAGCACGAGCTTGATGTCGAGCGGCGGCGTCGCGCGCACGAGGTTGACGCGTTTGACGCCCGTGGCCGGGGCATCCGCGTAGGCAAGGTAGTCGATCGTCCAGCCGTCCTGGCGCAACTGCTTGATGCGCGTGCCGTCGGCCGGGTCGCGCACGGTTTCGGCGGGCGTCGCGGGCGCGGCGGTCGGCAGCAGCCAGTAGCGCAGGCCCGCGAGCGGCAGCTCGAAGCCGAGCGTCTTCTGCATCAGGTCGCCGACGTCAGGCGCATATTGGGTCGGCCGGTTCGGCAATTCGAGCGACGCCGCGCGCGGCGTCGACTTCACGACCGCGAGCGTCTGGCCGAGCGGGCTGCGCAGTTCGAGCGACACGTCGTCGCCGTGCTCCTGCCAGTCGAAGTTGCCGTACACGTTCTGCGGGTTGCCGAGACGATCGTGGTAGCGCACCGCGAAGCGGCCATGGTAGGCATGCGTTGCGGCCGTTTGCAGTACGGCGCCAGTCGGTGCATTGGCCGACGGCGGCGTGCTCGCGCAGCCGGCGAGCGCGAGCGCCGCGCCGGCCGCGGCCAGCGTGCGCTGCGCGCGGCAGGACAGGGAAAACATCGGGAACATCTGCATCAGAGGCCGTTGATCTGCAGGCGTTTCAGCGTCTGCACGAGCGTTTCGTTGTCGGGCTCGAGCTTCTGCGCGGCACGCCACGCGTTGCGCGCGTCGTCCTGCGCGCCGCTCTTCCACAGCACTTCGCCGAGATGCGCGCCGATTTCGGCGTTCGGCTGCAGCTCGTATGCACGCTGCAGCACCTTCGTCGCGCCGGCCGTGTCGCCCATCCGGTACTTCACCCAGCCGAGGCTGTCCATGATGTACGCGTCGTTCGGCGCGAGCGCCATCGCCTTGTCGATCAGCTTGCTGGCCTCGGGCAGGCGCTGGTTGCGATCGGCGAGCGAATAGCCGAGCGCATTGTAGGCCTGCGGGTTGTCGGGCTGCGTACGGATCAGCTCGCGCAACTGCTTTTCCATCGTCGCGTAGTGGCCGGTCTTTTCGGCCGCCATCGCGTAGTCGTAGCGCAGGTCGGGGTCGTCCGGGAAGTCCTGGACGGCCTGCCCGAGGCGCGCCTCCGCTTCCGGATAGCGCTTCGCGGTGAACAGGATCGACGCATCGGTGCGCGCCACCACGGCCGCGTCGCGCGGATCCGAGATCGGCAGGTTGTCGAGCACCTTGCGCGCCTCGTCGGTCTTGCCCTGTTTCTGCAGCAGCTGCGCGCGCGTGATCTGCGCGGGCAGGTAGTGCTGGCTCGTCTGGTCGACCTTGTCGAGCCATTGCGACGCCTGCGCGTCGTTGTTCTGGTCGATCGCGATCTGCGCGAGGTAGATGTAGCCCTGGCCGACGTCGAGGTTCAGCTGCTTGTCGCCGAGCTGCACGTACTGCTTCAGGTAGCCGGTCGCCTCGTCGAGTTTCTTCTGCTGGATCTTGATCAGCGCGAGCGCCATCAGCGGCGTCGGGTCCTTCGCGTCGAGCTTGCGCATCGTCTCGAACTGCTTCTGCGCGTCGTCGAGGCGATCGTCGGCGAGATAGAGCTGCGAGAGCGCCAGCCGCGCGTCGCGCGACTTCGGATTCTGCTGAACATACTTCTCGAACGACGCGATGCCCGCCGCACGTTCCGCCGGCCCCATCTGCGACAGCATCAGCGCTGCCGGCAGGTAGTCGGGGCGGAGCTGCAGCGCCTGCTTCAGCGACTGCGCGGCGCCGTCCTTGTCGTCGACCGCGAGCTGCTGCCGCGCGATCGCGAGCTGCGCCTCGGGGCGATTCATGTCGTTCTTCAGCATGTCCTTCAGCACCGCGAGGCCGCCGACGCGGTCGGGGCCGCGCACCAGCAGCGCCTGCAGCGCGAGGATCGCGGGGCCGCGCGTGTCGCCGCTCGCGCGGGCCAGCTCGCGCGCGAGCATCGGCTGCGCGTCGGCCGGCTTGCCGGCGAGCACCAGCAGCGCGGCGTCGACCTGCGACGCCCGGTTCGAATCCGGTGCGTACTGACGCCACAGGTTCGCGGCGGAAAGCGCGTCGGCCGGGCTCTGCGCGCCGAGCGCGATTTCGGTCGCGCGCTGCGCCATGCGCGGATCGCGCGTGTCGCGGGCCAGCGCGAGGTAGGTCTGGTAGGCCGGCGCCGGCTGGTTGCGCTGGAGCGCGACCTCGGCGGCGAGCACCTGGTAGACGATCTGGCTCGTCAGCGGCACGCCGGGGAGATTCTTCTGCTCGTCCGGCATCACATGCTCGAACGCACCCTGCGGCTCCGCGTCGTCCGATGCCGGATCCTGCGCGTGGGCCGGAAAGGCGGTGAGGGTCCAGACGGCAAACAGCGCGGCACCGAGTGCACGGCGGACCGGGAAGGCGCGCGCGCCGCGCACGGCGGCGGGGCGCTCCTGAAGCAGCTTCGAGGGCAGGGTCATGGAAATCCGTTCGATGTTTCAACCGATTGTAACGCGCTCGCTACAATACACGCACGATCGTGATAGGGTCCGCTTACCTGTGGAACCCCCATGCGAATGCCCGAAATCGCCCGCCTCGCGTGCCGCCAGGCGGGCGATTTCGGGCATTCCCGTGTTTCATTTCGGGGTCGCCGCGAGAACGGCCGTTCTCGTGGCGACGCATGCGCGTTCACCCTGTAAACAGACCGTAGCCTCAGACCCGCAAAACATGCCAGAGTTGCCAGAAGTCGAAGTCACGCGCCGGGGCATCGAGCCCTTTGTCGCGGGCCGCCGCGTCGAGCGTGTCGACGTCCGTACCGCGATGCTGCGCTGGCCCGTGCCGGCGGGGCTCGCCGAGCAGTTGCGCGCGCGCGAGGTGCTCGCCGTCGAGCGCCGCGGCAAGTACCTGCTGTTCGAAGTCGATGCGGGCTGGTTCATCGTCCATCTCGGGATGACGGGCACGCTGCGCGTGCTGCCCGCGGCCGGCGTGCCGGTCGCCGCGAAGCACGACCACGTCGACTGGATCTTCGACGAATTCGTGCTGCGCTTCCGCGATCCGCGCCGCTTCGGCGCCGTGCTGTGGCACCCGCGCGAAGCAGGCGACGTGCATGCGCATCCGCTCCTCGCGAGCCTCGGCGTCGAGCCGTTCTCGCCGGCGTTCACCGGCGCGCTGCTGCATGCGCGTACGCGCGGCCGTACGGTGTCGGTCAAGCAGGCGCTGCTCGCGGGCGACATGGTCGTCGGTGTCGGCAACATCTATGCGTCGGAGAGCCTGTTTCGCGCCGGCATCCGTCCGACGACGGCCGCCGGCAAGGTTTCGCTGCCGCGCTACGAGCGGCTGGCCGACGCGGTGCGCGCGACGCTCGCCGACGCGATCGAGCGCGGCGGCAGCACATTGCGCGATTTCGTCGGCAGCAACGGCGAAAGCGGCTACTTCCAGCTCGATTGCTTCGTCTACGATCGTGCCGGCCAGCCGTGCCGCGTTTGCGGCACGCCGGTTCGCCAGATCGTGCAGGGTCAGCGGTCGACCTATTTCTGCCCGACGTGCCAGCGTTGAAACCCTTTTCCACAATTCGATAACTTGAAGCCGCCCCGCATCGCCCCCGCTCCGTTCCCCGTCACGCCGCTGCACCGCACGTTCGCCACACGTCTCGTCGCGTGGCAGCGCGCGCATGGCCGCCATGACCTGCCATGGCAGAACACCCGCGATCCGTACCGGATCTGGCTGTCGGAAATCATGCTGCAGCAGACGCAGGTATCGACCGTCATTCCGTATTACACGCGCTTTCTCGACCGCTTCCCGGACGTCGCCGCGCTCGCGGCCGCGCCGAGCGACGACGTGATGGCGTTGTGGGCGGGTCTTGGCTACTACTCGCGCGCGCGCAACCTGCACCGCTGCGCGCAGGTCGTCGTCGCCGAGCACGGCGGTGTGTTTCCGGCGACGCCCGACGCGCTGGCCGAACTGCCGGGCATCGGCCGTTCGACGGCCGCCGCGATCGCGTCGTTTGCGTACGGTGCGCGCGCGACGATCCTCGACGGCAACGTGAAGCGCGTGCTTGCGCGGGTATTCGGCGTCGAGGGCTTTCCGGGCGAGAAGCGTGTCGAGAACGACATGTGGGCACTCGCCGAATCGCTGCTGCCCGATGCCGCGAACCCGGCCGACGTGAGCGCGTATACGCAGGGGCTGATGGATCTGGGCGCGACGCTGTGCGTGCGCGGCAAGCCCGACTGCGCACGCTGCCCGTTCGCGGGCGACTGCGTCGCGCAATCGACCGGCCGCCAGCGCGAACTGCCGGCCGCGCGGCCCAAGAAGGCCGTGCCGACACGCAAGACCTGGATGCTCGTGCTGCGCGACGGCGACGCCGTGCTGCTCGAGCGAAGGCCGCCGACCGGCATCTGGGGCGGACTGTGGAGCCTGCCGCAAGCGGACGGCGATGCCGCGCTCGCGGAGCTTGCGCGCGGTTTCGGCGGCGGCGGCACGGTGCCGCTCGCGCCGCTCACGCATACGTTCACGCATTTCCGGCTCGAGATCGAGCCGCGGCTGAGCGATCTGGCGGACGGCGGTGGCCTGCCGTCGCAGGCGCGCGACGCAGACACCGCATGGGTGCCGCTGAGCCGGCTCGACGCGTACGGCGTGCCGGCGCCCGTGCGCAAGCTGCTCGATGCGCTGAGCGGGCCGCTGCTGTAACGAACGGGAAGGGCGCGGCGCGGGCCGCGTTTGGGAAGGTGCCGTGTGGCCGCGCGCAGGAGAGGTCGTCGGGCGGGCGCGGCACGCGATGCGCGGCGGCTCGGGCGCGGCAGTGGCAGTTACAGCCAGCCGTGCCGGTCGAGTACGTGGTGCACGGCGTCGATGCGCGCGCCCACGTCCGGAAACTCCATCAGCTTCTGCCGCGCGCGCAGGTCGAGCGGCAGCAGCTCGGCGAGGCGATTCGACACCCAGCTCGGATCGTCGAGGCGGAACGGTTCGCCGAACGGCATTTTCTCCGGATCGGACTTCTTCAGCGCGTCGATGATGCGCTCGAGCACCTCGGCGCACGAGCCGAACTGGGCGAGCGCCTGTTCGCCTTCGAGCGGGATGTCGTCGGGCAGCGGCTCCGCGATGCCGACCAGCAGCCCGTTGCCTTCGACGCGATACGACAGCAGCTCGAAACGCTGCGTGCCGACCGCCTGCAGATATAGCATCCCGAATTCGCCGGTATCGCACTCGGTGATGCGCGCCATGCAGCCGATGGTTTCGGGCACCGACACCGCGCCGTCCTGCGCGACTTCGGGCCCGCTCTTCAGCAGGCACACGCCGAACGGTGCGTCGTCGCGCAGGCATGCGCGCGACATGTCGAGATAGCGCGCCTCGAACACCTTGAGCGGGAGCAGCCCTCCGGGAAACAGCACCGTGTGCAGCGGAAACAGCGGCAGGTCGATCAGGGTGGTCGATAGGGAGGACATGGCGCGCGGGCGTGGGGGCGGGTGTCGCTAGGGTCGGTCGACCTCGGAGACGAGCCGCGACGACGCGTCGACATCCACTGGCGCGTCACGATGCCGCACGATCACGTTCGCGTCGCGCGCGAGGCGCGCGGCGAGCGTTTCCGCGATGAACACCGAGCGATGCTGGCCGCCCGTGCAGCCGATGGCGACGGTCAGGTAGCTGCGGTTGTCATCGCGGAAGTGCGGCAGCCATTTCATCAGGAACGCATGGATGTCGTCGATCATCTGATGGACGATCGGCAGTGCGTCGAGAAAGGCGATGACCGGCTGGTCGAGCCCGGTGAGCGGGCGCAACTGGTGGTCGTAGTACGGATTCGGCAGCACGCGCACGTCGAACATCAGATCGGCGTCGAGCGGCACGCCGCGCTTGAAGCCGAACGATTCGAACATCACCATCAGGTCGTTGTTCTTTTGCTCGATGAAGCGCTTGACCCAGGTGCGCAGCGCGTTCGCGCGCAGCGTGCTGGTGTCGATCTGGTGGCCGAATTCGGCGAGCGGCGCGACGAGTTCGCGCTCGCGCTCGATCGCTTCCTCGAGCGACGACAGCAGGCCGACGTCCGCATCGTGCGACCGCGAGCCGGACAACGGATGGCGGCGGCGCGTTTCGGAGAAGCGCTGGATCAGCGCCTGGGTGCTCGCATTGAGGAACAGCACGCGCACGTCGTGCTCGCGGGACAGCTCGCGGATCAGCCCGGGCATTTCGTCGAGCGACGCGCTCGAGCGCGCGTCGATCGCGACCGCGAGCCGGCGCTGGCCGTCCTGCGCGAGGTAGCGGGCGAGTTCGGGGAGCACGTGCGGCGGCAGGTTGTCGACGCAGTAATAACCTGCGTCTTCGAGCGCGTTCAGCGCGACGGACTTGCCTGAGCCGGAGATGCCGGTGATGAGGACGATGCGCATGGGAACAGAGAATCCTGACGTTTCATCATAGCACCGGCTCGACGCGTCGGCGTTGCGCGGCCGGCGCGTGCGGGTTACACCAGTTTGCCGGGGAACTGACTGTCGGGATCTTGCATCGCGAGTCGTTGCCGATCCATGAAATCGCGCAACGTGTCGATTCCGCGCAACTGCAGGATCGTGTTCCGGACGGCCGCCTCGACGAGCACCGCGAGGTTGCGGCCGGCCGCGACCTGGATCGTGACCTTGCTGATCGGCAACCCGAGCACGTCGACGGTCTGGCTTTCGAGCGGCAGGCGCTGGAATTCGCCGTCGGGGCGCCGCACGAGCTGAACGATCAGCTTCAGCTTCATTTTCCGCCGCACCGCCGTTTCGCCGAAGATCGTCTTGATGTCGAGCAGGCCGAGGCCGCGCACTTCGAGCAGGTTCTGCAGCAGCGGCGGGCAGCGCCCTTCGACGAAATCGGGGCCAAGACGGACGAAATCGACCGCGTCGTCGGCGACGAGGCCGTGCCCGCGGCTGATCAGCTCGAGGCCGAGCTCGCTCTTGCCGAGGCCCGAATCGCCGGTCAGCAGCACGCCCATCCCGAGGATGTCGAGGAACACGCCGTGCAGCGTCGCGCGCGGCGCGAGGATGCGCGACATGTAGAGCCGCAGGCTGTCGATCACGGCGGCGGCGGACATCGGCGTCGTGAACAGCGGGGTGGACGAGCGCGTGCAGCGCAGCACCAGTTCGGGTGGCGCCGCGGCGCCACCGGCGACGACGAGGAACGGCGGTTCGAGCGCGATCAGCTCGGCCATGTGGCGCGAACGGTCTTCGTCGGTCTGGCGCTGGTAGTAGTCGATTTCGGCTTCGCCGAGCACCTGGATCCGGTTCGGGTGGATCAGGTTCAGGTGGCCGACGAGGTCGGCGCTCGACGTTGCGTTGCCGACCGTGTCGGCCGAAAAGCCGCGTTCCCAGCCTTCATGCCCCGTCAGCCAGCTCAGTTTCAGCGTGGCTGCGTTGTCGTCGAAGATGCTCTGGGCGTTGATGCTGGACGTATCCATGACTCTCGTCACTCCAATGGGCCGGTGCGGGCGCGCGGCGACGGACGTCGCCATGCCGGGCCGGCGCCGGGCGGCCCTGGACGGCGGCGTGGGCCGCCTCGTACGGGGAAATATTCCGCCCGGAACAACTCAAGGTTGCCACTGAGTGAGCAGGCGATGCAACTCGGCGATATCCGTTTCGTTGTGCAGACGCTCGCGTGCGTCGCGATCGGACAGCAGTTGCGCGATTTCCGACAGGATCTCGAGGTGCTGCTGGGTGGCTTGCTCGGGGACGAGCAGGAAGATCAGGAGGCCGACCGGCTGGCCGTCGGGCGCTTCGAACGGGATCGCATCGGCGAGGCGGACGAACGCGGCGAGCGGGTGCTTGAGGCCCTTGATGCGGCCGTGCGGAATCGCGACACCTTCGCCGAGCCCGGTCGAACCGAGGCGCTCGCGCGCGAACAGGTTGTCCGTGACGGTGCTGCGGCCGATGCCGTTCTGATTCTCGAACATCAGCCCGGCTTGTTCGAAGACGCGTTTCTTGCTGGTGACCGAGAGGTCGATGACGACGTTCTCTATGGGCAGGATTTTGGCTAGGCGATTCATGTTGGCAGGCGATTGGGCGGCCTGGGGTCTCCTTGCGGCGGCGGACTGATTTTCCATGTTCTGCGATATCACGGCATGTGGCATGGCAACCTGCAACGCAGCTACCGCATCCAACACCCCCCGGCGATAACCGGAACATTATAGAGCACAGCCGCGTGCGTGGCGCAGCACGGACGGACCGGTTGCACCTCCGCGCGGAGTGGCAAAAAAAACGCCCGGCGAACCGGGCGGCGTGCGTGTTGCGGTGACGGTTATTGCGGCGGCAGCTCGATCTGGTCGATCGACGGCTGCAGCTTGATCGGGTCGTGCGCGTGCGTTTGCAGGCGCTCCATGTGCTTGACGACCTGGCGATCCAGCTTGTCGATCAGCAGATCGATCGCGGCGTACAGGTTGCCGTTCGCGCTTTCGACGAAGATGTCCTTGCCCTTCAGGTGCAGGTTGATTTCCGCGCGCTGCTGCTTGTCCTTTTCCTTGTGGTTGTCGACCGAGAGGATCACAGTGCCATCGATCACCTGATCGCTATGCCGTAGCACCCGGTCCAGCTTGGTGATCACGTATTCGCGAATTGCAGGCGTGACTTCGAGATGATGTCCACTGATCTTCAGGTTCATAGTGCTTCTCCAAGCGAGTGGCCACCCGGCCGCATCGAGGCGGCGCTCCGGTCGACTTGCCCGTGCCGCACGAAGCGGCGTATCGCGGACAGATCGTCCGGCCTGTTCCCCGTGTGCGCGGTGGCCGGGACACGCCTGCCGCCGGGCAGGCAGCAGGCTTAAAGAGACTTGCGCAGATTCACTGCCGGGATCTTGAGGGCTTCGCGATATTTCGCAACCGTGCGGCGCGCGACCACGAAACCCTGTTCTGCCAGCAGCTCGGCAATGCGGCTGTCCGAAAGTGGCGATTTTGGGTCTTCAGCTCCTATCAGTTGCTTGATGAGGGCTCGGATGGCGGTCGACGAGGCGGCGCCACCGGTGTCGGTCGAGACGTGAGATCCGAAGAAGTACTTAAATTCAAGCGTCCCGAACGGGGTCAGCATGTACTTCCCGGTTGTCACACGGCTGACAGTCGACTCGTGTAGGCCCAGCGTATCAGCTATTTCCCGCAAAACCAAGGGGCGCATGGCAATTTCACCGTGCGCAAAGAAATTCTTCTGACGCTCGACAATAGCCTGCGCGACACGCAGGATCGTGTCGAAACGCTGCTGGATGTTCTTGATCAACCAGCGCGCTTCCTGCAGCTGCTGTTTCAACGATCCGGCCGACGGATCGCCGCGGCTGTTGCGCAGGATGTTCGCGTACAGGTTGTTGATCCGCAGGCGCGGGACGACCTCCGGATTGAGCTCCGCGAGCCATCCCTGGCCGGCCTTCTTCACGATGATGTCGGGCACGACGTAGTCGGCCTCGGCCTTGCCGTAGGCGGCGCCGGGGAACGGCTCCAGCGAGCGGATCAGCGCGTGCGCGTCGCGCAGCGCGTCGTCGCTCGCCTTCAGGTGCTTGCGCAACCGGGTGAAGTCGCGTGCGGCGAGCAATTCGAGATGCTGCGACACGATCTCGAGCGCGAGCGTGCGCGTGGGGGACGGATCGAGACGCAGCAGCTGCAGCTTCAGGCATTCCGAGGCCGAGCGCGCGCCGACGCCGGCCGGGTCGAAGCTGTGCAGCAGCGCGAGCGCCGCGTTCAGTTCGTCGCAGTCGATTTCCAGTTCGGGCGGCAGGTCGGCGAGCACTTCGTCGAGCGTGGCGGTCAGGTAGCCGTCGTCGTCGAGCGATTCGATCAGGAACATCACGAGCGCGCGATCGCGCGGGCCGGCCTGCGTGACGCGCAACTGCGCCGAGAGATGATCGCGCAGCGACGTCGCGGCTTCCTGCACCTGCAGCGGCGGCAGGTCGTCGTCGTCGGACGCACCGCTCGAGCGGCCGTATTCGTCGAGATTCCACTGCGGGCCGTCGTTGCCGTCACCGGACCCGTAACCGTCGTATTCGTCGGCGCCGGCCGGCTCGTCGCGCTCGGCGCGATCGCTGGACGTGCTGCTGCCGTTGGTCGCGGTGGGCTCGGTGTTCTGTGCGGGCGGCGTCTGCGCGATCAGCGATCCGTCCGCCGCGACGCGCAGCGGGCTGGCGATCCATTCGTCGTCGTTCTCGAGCAGCGGGTTCTGCGCGACGGCCATCGCGACTTCCTGCTGCAATTCGAGCGTCGACAACTGCAGGAGCCGGATCGACTGCTGCAGCTGAGGCGTCAGCGCAAGATGTTGCGACAGGCGGAGTTGAAGGCTGGCTTTCATGGCAAGGAGGGAGTCATACCGGCAGTTTGCCACGACCCAGGCGCATTGAGCCATCCGCGATTACGCGCGGCGTGCCGCCCGGCCGCGGGCAGGGCCGCGGGCGTGGATGCAAAGCGGGGCGCAGCCCCGCGCGGCGATGCCGGGCGGGGTGCAGCCAGCCACGAGGAGGACGTTACATGCGGAAGTGTTCGCCGAGGTACACGCGGCGCACGCTTTCGTTTTCGATGATTTCGCTCGGCGCGCCGGCGGCCAGCACCGAACCGTCGCTGATGATGTACGCGTGGTCGCAGATGCCGAGCGTTTCGCGGACGTTGTGGTCCGTGATCAGCACGCCGATGTTGCGCTGTTTCAGGAACTTGACGATCTTCTGGATCTCGAGCACCGCGATCGGATCGACACCGGCGAACGGTTCGTCGAGCAGGATGAAGCTCGGGTTGGTCGCGAGCGCGCGCGCGATTTCGACGCGGCGCCGTTCGCCGCCCGACAGCGACAGCGCGGGGTTCTCGCGCAGATGGCCGATCTGCAGCTCGTCGAGCAGCGCTTCGGTACGCGACGAGATCGCGTCCTTCGACAGCCGCTTGCCGTCCTCGCCGTGCTGCAGCTCGAGCACCGCGCGGATGTTTTCCTCGACGGTCAGCTTGCGGAACACGGACGCTTCCTGCGGCAGGTACGACAGGCCGAGCGACGCGCGCTTGTGGATCGGCAGCAGGCTGATCGAGCTGCCGTTCAGCGAGATTTCGCCCGCGTCCGTCGGCACGAGGCCGACGATCATGTAGAACGACGTGGTCTTGCCGGCGCCGTTCGGGCCGAGCAGACCGACGACTTCGCCGCTCTTCACGTCGAGCGACACGTCCTTGACGACCGTGCGCGAGCCGTAGCGCTTCTTCAGGTTGCGGACGACGAGCGAACTCGTGGTGCCGGCCGGCTGGCGGTTCGGGAGCGCGTTCATTGGCCCGGCGCCCCCTGGATCGTGGTCGACGGCGACAGCTTGGCCGGCGCCCCGTTCAGCGGCGCGGGGCCGCCGCTCTTCGGCGACAGCATCGCGCGCACGCGGCCGTTCGGGTTGCCCGGCGCCGCGACGTCCTTGCCGCCCTTCGCGGTGTAGAAGTCGCGCTGGCCGTCGTACGTGATCACGCTGCCGTGCACGGTGTCGGCGATCGTCGACGTGCCCTGCAGGCGGCGCACGGTCGCGGCGGTGGTCAGCGTGGTGAGATCCTGCTTGCCGTCGTAGTCGATGCGCTCGGCGTCGCCGTCGATGTATTCGTCGAGGCCTTCGCGCTTCTGGCGGAACGTCGCGTGCTTCTTGCCGCTGCCGAACGACGTCGCGTACTGATAGCCTTCCGGGTCCTGGCGCACTTCGACGCGGTCGCCCTTGATGATGATCGTGCCCTTCGTGATCACGACGTTGCCGGTCGCGACCGTCACCTGCTTCAGATCGTCATAGGTCAGGTTGTCGGCCTCGACGTTGATCGGCTTGTTCTGGTCGGCCTTCTCGGCATGGGCGAGCGGCGCCAGCCCGACGAGCGGGAGCGCCACGAGCGTCGCGGCGAGCGCGGCGCGGACGGCGCGCGCAGCGCCGCCGGAAATCTGTCGAGGGAACGGTTCGTTCATGCAGTCACGTGAGGGATGCGTCACTTGGGTTGACCTTTCGAGCCGCCGGACGTGTCCGCCGCGGCGATCGTGCCGCGCACGTTGCCGTAAAGCTCGATGACCCGGGTGACGTTGTTGTACTTCATGCCGTCGGTCGCGTTGACGAGCGACAGGCCGCGCTGAAGTTTAACCGGCTTTTCGGTCTGGATCACATCGTCATTGACGAAGATCCGGAAATGCTGGGAATCGGCCTGCATCTGCGGATCGCCGCCGCCGGCCGCGCGCAGGATGCGCGCATCGTCGTACAAATCGACGATCGACACGTCGCCGTTGACGGTGCCGCGCTTCGCGGTGGTCGTCACGACCGGCTTGCCGGGCTGGAACGCACGCATGGCCGGATCGGTCAGGTCGCTGCCTTCGGTGTCTTCGTAATGGACCAGCTTCGCGGCCGTCAGCCGGTACTGGGTCGTGCCGGTCTGGTCGAGCTCGGTGACCGAGAAGTTGTCCGCGAAATAGTCGGGCGTGTGGCGCTTCGGCTGCGCGATGCCCTCGCCGGGCGGTGGCAGCGTGGCCTGCAGCAGCCACCACGTGATGCCTGCGAGCGCGGCGACCGCGGCGAGCGGCAGCATCTGGGTCCAGCGGAAATGCGTGCTCATCGGTCAGGCTCCGCAGGCGGCGGCGAGCAGCGCGTCGTAGCGGCGCTGCGCGCGCAGGATCGCATCGCAGACCTCGCGCACGGCGCCGTGGCCGCCGCGGGCCTCGGCGACCCAGTGCGCGCGGGCGATCACCTCGGGGTGCGCGTTCGCGGGGGCCGTCGCGAAGCCGCAGCGCAGCATCACCGGCAGGTCGGGCCAGTCGTCGCCCATGTAGCCGCAGGCGTCGGCCGTCAGGCCGAGCGACGCGATCAGCTCGCCGAACACGGTGAGCTTGTTTTCGACGCCCTGGAACAGGTGCGCGATCTTCATTTCCTTCGCGCGGGCCGCGACGATCTCCGAGCGGCGGCCCGTGATGATCGCGGTCGCGATGCCGGCTTCGCCGAGCAGCTTCACGCCGTGGCCGTCGAGCGAATTGAACGATTTCATCGCGTCGCCGGCCGCGGTAAACAGCAGGCCGCCGTCGGTCAGCACGCCGTCGACGTCGAAAATCATCAGCTTCACGCGGCTCGCGCGTTCGGCCGCAGTCAGCGCTGCACTCATCAGATCACCTTCTTCGAAAACAGGTCGTGCATGTTCAGCGCGCCGATCAGGGCGCCGTCGGCATCGACGACCAGCATCTGGTTGATCCGGTGGCGCTCCATCAGTTCCACGGCCTCGACCGCCAGGTGGTCCGGCGCGATCGTGCGCGGGTCGCGCGTCATGACTTCGGTGATCGGCAGCGTGCGGAAGTCGCCGTCGCGCGCGAGCACGCGGCGCAGGTCGCCGTCGGTGAAGATGCCGGCGACCTTGCCGTCGGCGTCGACCACGGCCGTCATGCCGAGGCGCTTCGCGGTGATCTGGAACAGCGCGTCCGACAGCGTCGCATTCAGCCCGACGGACGGGACGTCGTCGCCCGAGCGCATCACGTCTCGCACGTAGGTGAGCAGGCGCCGGCCGAGCGCGCCGCCCGGATGCGAGCGCGCGAAATCCTCCGAGCCGAAGCCGCGCGCGTCGAGCACGGCGACGGCGAGCGCGTCGCCGAGCGCGAGCGCGGCAGTCGTGCTCGCGGTGGGCGCGAGGTTCAGCGGGCACGCTTCCTTCGACACCGCGGCGTTCAGGTTCACGTCGGCGAGCGTGCCGAGGCTCGACCCCGCACGGCCCGTGATCGCGATCAGCTTCGCGCCGATCCGCTTCACGAGCGGGAGGATCGCGACGAGTTCTTCCGATTCGCCGGAATAGGAGATGCCGATGAAGACGTCGTCGGAGGTGACCATCCCGAGGTCGCCGTGGCTGGCCTCGGCAGGGTGGACGAAGAAGGCCGGCGTACCGGTGCTGGCCAGCGTGGCTGCGATCTTGCGGGCGATATGCCCCGATTTGCCGATCCCGGAGACCACGACGCGGCCGCGGCAGCCAAGCAGCAGCGCCACGGCCTGGACGAAGTCGCCGTCGAGCTGGTCGCGCAGCGCGCGCACGGCGTCCGCCTCGATGTCGAGCACGTCGCGGGCGAGCGCGAGCGCCCGATCATCATTGATTTTCGCTATCATGCGCGGAGTATAGCAAAGGCGTTTGTTCGCCGCGCCGGCCTTCGGACTCGTCCGAAGCAGCCTGTCCACCGCCACCACCCCGCGCCCGCATTGCCGTGGCCCCGACGAACGAGGATGCTTCGCCTGTGATTTCCCCGCTCGAAATGACCCTGCTGCTGCTGCTGGCCTCAGTGGTGGGCGTCGTCGTATTCCGCTCGTTGAACCTGCCGCCGATGCTCGGCTACCTGACCGTCGGCATCCTGGTCGGCCCGCACGCATTCGGCGTCGCGGCGGATCTCGAACGGGCCGAGCACCTCGCGGAATTCGGCGTGGTGTTCCTGATGTTTTCGATCGGCCTCGAATTCTCGCTGGCGAAGCTGAGGTCGATGCAGCGGCTCGTGTTCGGGCTCGGCCTCTTGCAGGTCGTCGCGACCCTCGTGCTCGCGCTCGTGCTCGGCGCGCTGTTCGAGCACTGGGTGCACATCACGTGGCAGGGCAGCATCGCGCTCGGCGGTGCGCTCGCGATGTCGTCGACGGCGATCGTGTCGAAGATGCTCGCCGAGCGGCTCGAGATCGAGACCGAGCACGGCCGCAACATCTTCGGCGTGCTGCTGTTCCAGGATCTCGCGGTCGTGCCGCTCTTGATCGTGATCGCCGCGTTCGGCGCCGAATCGTCGAAGGATCTCGCGCTCACGCTCGGCTTCGCGGCGGTCAAGATCGTGATCGCGCTCGCGCTGCTGCTCGTCATCGGCCAGCGCTTCATGACGCGCTGGCTCAACGTCGTCGCGCGGCGCCGCTCGCAGGAGCTGTTCGTGCTGAACCTGCTGCTCGTCACGCTCGGCGCCGCGTTCATCACCGACCGCTTCGGCCTGTCGCTCGCGCTCGGCGCGTTCATCGCCGGGATGCTCATTTCCGAGACGCCGTTCCGCCATCAGGTGGAAGAGGACATCAAGCCGTTTCGCGACGTGCTGCTCGGCCTGTTCTTCGTGACGACGGGGATGCTGCTCGACCCGCGCGTGATCTGGGAGCATCCGTTGATCGTGCTCGGCTTCTTCGTCGGGCAGATCCTGTTCAAGGCGACGATGATCGCCGGGCTCGCGCGGCTGTTCGGCGCGACGCCGGGCGTCGCGATGCGCACCGGCATCGGCCTCGCGCAGGCCGGCGAATTCGGCTTCGTGCTGCTGAACCTGATCCTCGACCGGCATCTCGTCGATTCGACGCTGCTGCAGGCGATCCTCGCGTCGATGCTGCTGTCGATGCTCGCCGCGCCGTTCCTGATCCAGAACGCCGACCGCATCGTGATGCGGCTGTCGTCGACGGAATGGATGCAGCAGTCGCTGCAGATGACGCGGATCGCGACGCAAAGCCTCAAGCAGCGCGGCCACGTGATCATCTGCGGCTACGGCCGCGCCGGGCAGAACCTCGCGCGCATGCTCGAACAGGAAGGTATTTCGTACGTCGCGCTCGACCTCGACCCCGATCGCGTGAGCGCGGCGGCGACCGCCGGCGAATCGGTCGTGTTCGGCGACGCGGCGCGCCGCGAGTCGCTGCTCGCGGCCGGTATCCACCGGGCGGCGGCCGTCGCGATCACCTACGCGAACACGCCGTCCGCGCTGCGCGTGCTGCATCACGTGCACGAGCTCGAGCCGACGCTGCCCGCGATCGTGCGTACCGTCGACGATGCCGATCTCGAGAAGCTGCTCGCGGCCGGCGCGACCGAGGTGATTCCTGAGATCGTCGAGGGCAGCCTGATGCTCGCGTCGCACACGCTGGTGCTGGTCGGCGTGCCGATGCGCAAGGTCGTGCGGCGCGTCGAGGAGATGCGCGACGAGCGCTACAGCCTGCTGCGCGGCTATTTCCGCGGCGCGGACGATGCGGACGACGACGATCACGAGCAGGTGCGGCTACAATCGGTGCCGGTCGATGCGCGCGCGGACGCGGTCGGGCGTTCGCTGGAAGAACTCGGGCTGTACGCGCTCGGGCTGGAAGTCACGGCGATCCGCCGGCACGGCATCCGCGGCGTCGAACCCGATCCGCAGACCAAGCTGCGCGCGAGCGACATCGTGGTGCTGCGCGGGTTGCCCGAGGCGCTCGCGCTCGCGGAGGAGCGGTTGTCGCGCCATCGGCGCGATCCGCCGGCCGCGGCTGCGTGAGCCGCGATTCACAACCCGACCCGTATTGATCAGAAACGGTGCCCGATCTTCGCGCACCGTTTTTTTCGGAGAGTTTCATGCCGCATTCGTCGCCGGGCGCACCGCTCGATCCGGTCGCCTTCATCCACAGCCAGATCCGCACGGTGCCTGACTGGCCGCAGCCCGGCGTGCAGTTCCGCGACATTACGACGCTGCTGCAGAGCCCGAAGGCGCTGCGCGTCCTCGTCGACCTGTTCGTCGAACGCTATGTCGATGCGAAGCTCGACTACGTCGCGGGGCTCGATGCGCGCGGCTTCATCATCGCGCCGATCGTCGCGTACGAGCTGAGCGTCGGCTTCGTGCCGATCCGCAAGGTCGGCAAGCTGCCGTACAAGACGCGTTCGGAGTCGTACGACCTCGAATACGGCAGCGCGACGGTCGAGATCCACGAAGATGCGTGCAAGCCCGGCGACCGCGTGATCATCATGGACGACCTGATCGCGACCGGCGGCACGATGATGGCGGGGCGCAACCTGCTGCAGCGGCTCGGCGCGGAGGTCGTCGAAGGCGCGGCGATCATCGACCTGCCGGACCTCGGCGGCTCGACGCTGCTGCGCAACGCCGGACTGACGGTCTATACCGTTACCGAATTTTCCGGCCACTGAACGCCGGTCGTCGGGGTTTGCCGTCCCGGCTGGCCTCGGTTCACGCTTGGTTCACCGCTTGGTTCACCTTCCGCAGCGAGGTCACGATGCCCAACTTCATGCTGTTTCTCGCCACGTCGGTCGCGATCACGTTCGCGCCGGGTCCCGACAACCTGCAGGTGCTCGCCCGCGGCATCTCGCAGGGCCGCGCGGCCGGCTTCGTCGCCGCGCTCGGCTTCACGGCGGGAATCCTGTTCCACACGACGCTCGCGGCGCTCGGCGTGGCGGCCGTGCTGCGTTCGTCGCCGGTCGCGTTCCAGATCCTGAAGCTCGCGGGCGCCGCGTACCTCGTGTGGATCGGCATCAAGGCGCTGCGCAGCCAGGGTCTCGCTAACGCGCATGCGCGGCCGCCGCAGCCGCTCGGCACGATCTTCCGGCAGAGCGTGATCGGCAACCTGATGAACCCGAAGGTCACGCTGTTCTTCGTCGTGTTCCTGCCGCAGTTCGTCGATCCGCACGGCGCGCAGGGCGTGACGCTGCAGATGTTCGAGCTTGGCGCGCTGTTCATGCTGCAGACGGCCGCGGTCTTCTCGCTGTTCGGCGTCGGCGCGGGCATGATCGGCACGTGGCTGAAGCGGCGCCCGAAGGCCGGCGTGTGGCTCGACCGGATCGCGGGCGCCACGTTCATCGCGATCGGCATTCGCGTCGCGCTGAAGGATTGATGACGATGACGTTTCCGTGCATCGCGGCCGCGCGCCGCTTCGATCCGGCCGCGCACCTGCGTTTCGAGATCGCCGGCCAGGCGGTCGGCTGGGTGCGCCGCCAGGACGTCGCGAAGCTCGTGCGCTGGCCCGACGTGTTCGAGCTGACCGGCGAGCGGGTCGTGCTGTCGGCGCGCTACGATTCGGTCGACGCGCGCAGCATGGCGCTGGCCAGCGCGATCGGCGCGCTCGCGGCCGAAGGCGCGATTCCCGGCTGGCGCGACGAGATCTATGCGATCCGCAACCGCTTCGACGATCCGCCGCTCGCGTACATCGAGCGCGCCGCGTCGCGCTTCTTCGGCACGCAGACCTATGCGGTGCACGTGAACGGCATCGTAGAATATGCGGTTACGCCGGGCGAGCCGTCCGTCGCGGCCGCGCCGAAGATGTGGCTCGGCCGCCGCAGCGCGACCAAGGCGACCGACCCCGGCATGCTCGACAACGTCGTCGCGGGCGGGATCGGCTGGGGGCTGGGCGTTCACGAGACGCTCGCGAAGGAATGCTGGGAAGAAGCCGGCATTCCGGCCGACCTGGCGGCGCGCGCGATCGCGGGCCGCACGGTGCAGGTACTGAACTCGCTGCCGGAAGGCACGCAGTCCGAATTGATCTTCGTGTACGACCTGCCGCTGCCGCACGATTTCGCGCCGCGCAACCAGGATGGCGAAGTGGCCGAACACCTGCTGGCCGGCGTGCCCGAGGTGATCGGCTGGCTGCGCGAAGGCCGCGCGACGATGGATGCGAGCCTCGCGACGCTCGACACGCTGCTGCGCCACCGCTGGATCGCGGCGGCCGACGCGGCCGGCATCGACGCGCTGTTCGTGCCGGCTGCATGACGTGCACCGCGACGCGCGCCGCGCGGCGCGAACGGGCAATTTGACGAATACGGAAACAATGGGAGTAGCGGTCATGCCGACCGATCACAGCTTTATCTTGAAACTGTCGTGCCCTGACCGGCACGGCATCGTCCATGCGGTCTCGGGCTTCCTGTTCGAGCGCAGCAACAACATCCTCGATTCCGCGCAGTTCGGCGACAGCCGCACCAGCGAGTTCTTCATGCGCGTGCACTTCGAACAGGACGGCGGCGGCGTGGATGCCGCGTCGGCGCTCGACACGCTTCGCAAGGAATTCGCGCCGCTCGCCGAACAGTTCTCGATGCGTTGGGAGCTGCACGATGCGGCCGTGAAGCCGCGCGTCGTGATCATGGTGTCGAAGATCGGCCACTGCCTGAACGATCTGCTGTTCCGCTATCGCACCGGCCAGCTGCCGATCGAGATTCCGGCGATCGTGTCGAACCACAAGGAGTTCTACCAGCTCGCGGCGAGCTACAACATTCCGTTCCATCACTTCCCGCTGATCGGCGGCTCGTCCGATGCCGCGAAGGCCGCGCAGGAAGCACGCGTGCTGGAAGTGATCGACGAGCATCAGGCCGATCTCGTCGTGCTCGCGCGCTACATGCAGATCCTGTCGCCGAACATGTGCGAGCAGCTCGCCGGGCGCGCGATCAACATCCACCATTCGTTCCTGCCGAGCTTCAAGGGCGCGAAGCCGTACTACCAGGCGTTCGACCGCGGCGTGAAGCTGATCGGCGCGACCGCGCACTACGTGACGACCGATCTCGACGAAGGCCCGATCATCGAACAGGAAGTCGAGCGCGTCGACCACAGCATGACGCCCGACCAGCTGACCGCGATCGGCCGCGACGTCGAGTGCGTGACGCTCGCGCGGGCGGTGAAGTGGCACGTCGAGCACCGGATCGTGCTGAACGGGACGAAGACGGTCGTGTTCCGCTGATCCGTCGGCCCCCAACGGCCGGCTCCACAAGCGAAAACGCCGCGCCCTTCACGGGGCGCGGCGTTTTTGTTTGCCGGTGGCGAGCGGGCGGCTTCAGATCAGCCGCAGCAGGTACAGCTCGCGTTTCAGGTACGCATAGAAGATCGGCGCGGCGATCACGCCCGGCAGCCCGAACGCGGCTTCCATGATCAGCATCGCGAGCAGCAGCTCCCACGCGCGCGACTCGATCTGGCCGCCGATGATCTTCGCGTTCAGGAAGTATTCGAGCTTGTGAATGACGACGAGGAACGCGAGCGACGCGATCGCGGTGCCCATGCTGACCGACAGCGACACCGCGACGATCAGCGTGTTCGAGATCAGGTTGCCGATCACCGGCAGCAGGCCGACGATGAACGTGACCAGCACGAGCGTTTTCGACAGCGGCAGCCGCTGATGGAAGATCGGCAGCGCGACGAGCAGGTAGATGCCGGTGAAGGCCGCGTTGATCGCCGAGATCTTGATCTGCGCGAACACGATGCGGCGGAACGCGTCGGCGAAGCGCGACACGCGCGTGACGAGCGCGGTCGACAGCGGCCGGCGCACCTTGCCTTGCTCGACGCCGATCGCGATCATCGCGCCGATGATCATCCCGAACAGCACGTGGCCGAAGCCGCGCGCGACGCTCTTGCCGCTTTGCTGGAGCTGGTCCATGTGCGAGTGCATCAGCACGGCCGCCTTCGTCTTCATCTGTTCGACGTCGACGGGCAGCAGGTTGGCGATCCAGGCCGGCGTGCGTGCGCGGGTCTGCTCGACGATCTGCATCAACTGGCCGAGCAGGCTCTGCAGGTTCGGCACCGTGTGCTCGAAATGCTCGATGATGGCGAGCGTCAGGCCGGTGAGCGCGCCGACGATCGCGATCGACAGCAGCACGACGGCGACCCAGCGCGCGCGCATGCTGGTGGTATGGCGTTCGATCACGGGCGCGATCGTGTGGATCAACTGGTAGACCAGCAGGCCGGCCAGCATCCCGCCGAGCAGCTTGAGCTCGAGGACGAGCCACATCATGACGAGCGCGAAGAGATAGCTGCCGATCTCGAGTGCCGACAGCTTCGGCAGGCTCAAGTCGCTCGTCAGCCGCACGCTGCGCAGGTGCGGCTCGCGGTTCTGCGTGTCGCGCGACTCTTGTTGCTTCTCCATCGTGGATTCCTGTCGTCCGTATGTCGTGCCGCGCCGCGCGCGGTAGCGCGCGGGTCGCCCGGCGCCGCACCGGATTGGTGCGGATGGCGAACCTTACGACCGTAAAGTATAGCTGCCATTATGGTCCGCAAACGGGCCGTTTGGCGCGTGGTGTAAACGCAGAAGGGAAAACGAGGGGGCGCGGCGGCTACGACGAGCGCGCGGCCGGGCGGCCGCGCGCGGGCAGGGTGGAACGGGCGTCAGCCGGCCGCGACTTTGCGGGTCGGACGCTTGAGCAGCGGTGCGAGGTACTTGCCGGTGAAGCTCGCCTTCGTCTTTGCGACCTGCTCGGGCGTGCCCTGCGCGATGATCTGGCCACCGCCGGCGCCGCCCTCGGGGCCGAGGTCGATCACCCAGTCGGCCGTCTTGATCACGTCGAGGTTGTGCTCGATGATCACGACCGTGTTGCCCTGGTCGCGCAGCCGGTGGATCACTTCCAGCAGCAGCGCGATGTCGTGGAAGTGCAGGCCGGTGGTCGGCTCGTCGAGGATGTACAGCGTGCGGCCGGTGTCGCGCTTGGACAGCTCCAGCGACAGCTTCACGCGCTGCGCCTCGCCGCCCGACAGCGTCGTGGCCGACTGGCCGAGGCGGATGTAGCCGAGGCCGACGTCGAGCAGCGTCTTCAGCTTGCGCGCGATGACCGGCACCGCGCTGAAGAACTCGTACGCATGCTCGACCGTCATGTCGAGCACTTCGCTGATGTTCTTGCCCTTGTACTGCACTTCGAGCGTTTCGCGGTTGTAGCGCTTGCCGTGGCACACGTCGCACGGCACGTAGACGTCCGGCAAAAAGTGCATCTCGACCTTCAGCACGCCGTCGCCCTGGCACGATTCGCAACGGCCGCCCTTCACGTTGAACGAGAAGCGGCCCGGATCGTAGCCGCGCTCCTTCGACGTCGGCACGCCCGAGAACAGCTCGCGGATCGGCGTGAACAGGCCCGTGTACGTGGCCGGGTTCGAGCGCGGCGTGCGGCCGATCG